>JAAELM010000252.1 GCA_024226635.1 Oceanicoccus sp.
ACCCCTCGATAAATCAAAGAAATAATAAAACAAAAAACCCATCGCGCGGTCTATCCATAGAGGCTATGATGAATACAAGAAGAATGATTTTTTCTCTTCATTTTCTATTTGAGTGAAGCTGTTCTTTACAACCAGTTCTGCATTTTTATTGAAATGTAATCACTGATTTACTGTAAGGAGTTACTTATCGCCATGGGAATATTTAATCACTTTCAAGACCGCTACGAATCCACACAGCAAGAAGAACTGAGCCTTCAGGAATATCTTGATCTGTGTAAAACCAACCCTAACACCTACGCTAATGCCTCCGAGCGATTACTGGCTGCCATCGGCGAGCCGGAAATGATTGATACGGCTTCCGACCCGCGCCTTAGTCGAATATTTTCTAATAAAATCATCAAACGCTATGAAGTCTTTAGTGAATTTTATGGCATGGAAGAAGCTATCGAAAATATCGTTGCTTACTTTCGTCATGCGGCGCAGGGGCTGGAAGAAAATAAGCAAATACTTTACTTGTTAGGACCGGTGGGCGGCGGTAAATCGTCATTAGCGGAAAAGCTTAAATCCCTAATGGAAAGAGAACCCATTTACTGCCTTAAAGGCTCTCCGGTGTTTGAATCCCCCTTAGGGCTGTTTGACCCCGCTGAAGATGCTCAAATACTGCAGGAAGACTACGGTATTCCCGAGCGCTATCTCGGCACTATTATGTCTCCATGGGCGGTTAAACGCCTGCATGAATATAATGGTGATATTTCCCAGTTTAAAGTGGTTAAGCTCTACCCTTCCCGCCTCGACCAGATTGCAATTACCAAAACCGAGCCCGGTGATGAGAATAACCAGGATATCTCATCGCTGGTGGGTAAAGTGGATATTCGCCAATTGGAAGAGTTCCCGCAGAACGATCCTGATGCCTATAGCTTTTCAGGCGGGCTATGCCGCTCCAACCAGGGCATTATGGAATTTGTCGAGATGTTTAAAGCACCGATAAAAGTGCTACACCCCTTGCTCACCGCCACTCAAGAAGGCAATTACAACAGCACTGAGGGCTTAAGCGCCATCCCCTTCGAAGGTATTATTCTCGCTCACTCCAATGAATCTGAGTGGCAGTCTTTTAAGAACAATAAAAACAACGAAGCCTTTATTGACCGCGTCTATATCGTCAAAGTGCCCTACTGCTTACGGGTTTCTGAAGAAATCAGAATCTATGAAAAGCTGCTACAAAATAGCTCCCTGGCCAAGGCTCCCTGCGCACCAGACACGGTTAAAATGCTGGGGCAGTTCACCGTATTGTCGCGGCTTATTGAGCCGGAGAACTCCAATATCTTTTCTAAAATGCGGGTCTATGATGGCGAGAGCTTAAAAGATACTGACCCTAAAGCCAAAAGCATTCAGGAATACCATGATAACGCCGGCGTTAACGAGGGTATGAATGGTCTCTCCACACGCTTTGCTTTTAAAATCCTGGCCAAAGTATTTAATTTTGACCCAACCGAAGTGGCGGCCAACCCGGTTCATTTGCTCTATGTATTGGAGCAACAAATTGAGCAGGAGCAGTTTCAACCCGAGGCGGCTGAGCGTTACCTCAATGTCATTAAAGAATACCTGGCTCCGCGTTATGTAGAGTTTATCGGTAAAGAAATCCAAACAGCCTATCTCGAATCCTATTCCGAGTACGGACAGAATATTTTTGACCGCTATGTAACCTATGCCGACTTCTGGATTCAAGACCAGGAGTACCGCGACCCTGAAACCGGAGAGATTCTCGACCGCCCAGCCATTAATGAAGAGCTTGAAAAAATTGAGAAACCGGCAGGTATTTCTAACCCAAAAGACTTCCGCAATGAGATTGTTAATTTTGTCCTGCGGGCAAGAGCCAATAATGATGGCAAGAACCCTAACTGGAGTAGTTACGAGAAACTACGTACTGTGATTGAGAAAAAAATGTTCTCTAATACGGAAGACTTGCTGCCGGTAATTTACTTTAACGCCAAGGCCTCTGCTGATGACCAGAAAAAACACACTGACTTTGTCTCTCGTATGGTGGAGCGTGGTTATACCGAGAAACAAGTCAGACTCTTATCAGAATGGTACTTAAGAGTCAGAAAATCGCAATAACCAGACCTGTCATTCCCGCGAAGGCGGGAATCCAGCCTGCGTGACGGCATTTTATAACAAAGGGCTTTTACTCATTATGTAGCCACAGGAGCGAAACTTTGAGTTATCTGATTGATAGACGTCTCAATGCCAAAAACAAAAGCGCTGTTAATCGCCAACGTTTTATTCGCCGCTATAAAAAGCATATAAAAAAAGCAGTCGCCGATGCCGTTAGCTCACGCTCCATTACCGATATAGAAAAAGGCGAAGAAATAACCATTCCCAATGATGATATCCAGGAACCCGTATTTAGCCATAGCCCCGGTGGCAAGCGCACCACCATCCACCCCGGTAATAAAGAGTTTGTTAAAGGCGATAAAATACCCAGACCTAAAGGCGGCGGTGGAGCAGGCGGCAGCAAGGCCAGTAATACCGGTGAAGGCATGGATGATTTTGCTTTCCAGATCACCCAGGATGAATTTCTTGAATTTATGTTTGATGACCTGGAATTGCCAAACCTGGTCAAAAGACAGCTGGCAGGGTCAGACACCTTTAAATATAAACGCGCCGGTTATTCCACCGTCGGCACCCCCAACCAGATTAATATTGTCAGGTCACTTAGAGCCGCTAATGCCAGACGCATTGCATTGGGCTCCCCGTCGAAAAAAAAGCTGGCACAGTTGCAACAACAATTGGAGCAGCTATTAGAAGAACACCCTCAACAAAGTGATAAGATCAGGCAGCTCGAGGAGCAAATTGAGCAACTAAGCGCTAAAGTCAAACGCATCCCTTTTCTGGATACCTTTGATATCAAGTACAACCTGACAGTTAAAGAGCCACAACCCACCTCTAAAGCCGTGATGTTTTGCATTATGGACGTCTCTGGCTCGATGAACCAGGCTACCAAAGATATGGCCAAGCGATTTTTTATTCTACTTTATCTGTTTTTACAGCGTAACTATGATCGCACCGATGTCGTTTTTATCCGTCACCATACCAACGCCGCTGAAGTCGACGAGGAAGAATTTTTTTATTCAAGGGAAACCGGCGGCACCATAGTCTCCAGTGCATTATCTTTGATGAAAAATATTATGGACACCCGTTACCCCACCTCAGAGTGGAATATTTATGGTGCCCAGGCTTCAGATGGCGATAACTGGGATAATGATTCCAGCAGATGTTATGACCTATTAGTCAACGAGATCATGCCCCACACCCAGCATTACTCCTATGTTGAAATATCACCCAGAGAGCACCAATCTCTCTGGCATGAGTACGAGCAGGTTAAGTCTCAATTTGAAGATACCTTTGCCACTCAGCAAATTATACAGCCCTCCGATATCTATCCGGTGTTCCGTGAACTATTCCAAAGGAGGCCCGCGTGAATCAACCACAACTTAAACAGCAGCCTATTTCTACCGGTTCAGATTGGACCTTTGAACTTATCCAGCAATATGATGAAGTGATCGGCGGTCTTGCACAAGAGTTTGGTCTGGACACCTACCCCAACCAGATAGAAATCATTAACTCAGAGCAAATGATGGATGCCTATTCATCCTCCGGTATGCCACTGTTTTATCACCACTGGTCCTACGGCAAACATTTTCTTGGCATAGAGAATAACTACAATCGCGGGCAAATGGGCCTGGCTTATGAAATAGTCATCAACTCCAATCCCTGTATTGCCTATTTAATGGAAGAAAACTCCATGACCATGCAGGCACTGGTTATCGCCCATGCCTGCTATGGCCATAATTCATTTTTTAAAGGCAACTATTTATTTCGCGCCTGGACGGAAGCCGATTCGATTATTGATTACCTGGTGTTTGCCAGAAACTATATTGCCAAATGCGAAGAGCGCCATGGCGTTGATGCTGTCGAAAAAATACTGGATTCCTGCCACGCCCTGATGAACTACGGTGTCGATCGCTATAAACGACCCCACCCCATTTCAACCACTGAAGAAATGCAAAGACAGCATGAGCGGGAAGTATTGCTGCAACAGCAGGTCAATGATCTTTGGCGAACAATCCCCGTAACCAAATCCACTACAGCAAAGGATAAACTACCCCCCTTCCCGGAAGAGCCACAGGAGAACCTGTTATATTTTCTGGAAAAAAATGCCCCCTTGCTCGAGCCCTGGCATCGGGAAATTTTGCGCATCGTTAGAAAAATCGCCCAGTATTTTTATCCCCAGCGTCAAACCCAGGTGATGAATGAGGGCTGGGCCTGCTTCTGGCATTACACCTTGCTCAACGAAATGTATGACCGCAACCTGGTCACCGATGGTTTTATGATGGAGTTTTTGCAATCACATACCAGTGTGATTTTTCAGCCAGATTTTGACAGCCCCTACTACAGCGGCATTAACCCATACACCTTAGGCTTTGCCATGATGATGGATATCCGCCGTATCTGTGAAAACCCCACTGATGAAGACCGGCAATGGTTCCCCGACTTTGCTGGCTCCAACTGGCAGGAAACCCTGCAATTTGCCATGAGAAATTTTAAGGATGAAAGTTTTATCCAGCAATTTCTTTCCCCCAAAGTAATGCGTGACCTTAAATTATTCTGCGCACTGGATGACGACAGACTCTCAGAGATTGAGATTACAGCCATTCATGATGACAGTGGTTACCAGATCATCCGGGAACATTTGGCGGGACAATATAATATGGGGGACAAAGAACCGAATATCCAAATTACCAATATTGATATTCGCGGTGACCGCTCGATGCGATTAGAACACCGCCAGCATAACCGCAAGCCCCTTAATGACTACAGCCAGGAAACCCTAAAACACCTCCACCGACTTTGGGGCTTTGATATTCACCTTGACTCCATTCAGGATGGCAAGGTTGTCAACAGCTATCACTGCCCGGATATTAATGACTACCCGGATCCGGAAAACGAATAGGCCGTCACCTTTCAACTCCTGCTATAATCCGTCACAACTTCAACAAACATGTATCAAGCTCTATGAAAACGTATTTGGTGGGCGGTGCCGTCAGGGACAAATTATTAGGCGTGCCTTATCACGAACACGATTGGGTGGTGGTCGGCGCAACCCCCGAAGAGCTTTTATCCCAGGGCTACCAGGCCGTTGGCAAAGATTTTCCTGTTTTTCTCCACCCGAACACCAAAGAAGAATACGCATTAGCCAGAACCGAGCGCAAGTCCGGCCCCGGTTATACGGGCTTTGACTGTCACACCAGTCCTGACGTTACCCTTGAGGAAGACCTGGTCCGGCGCGACCTTACTATCAACGCCATGGCGCAAGATAGCAACGGCACTATTATTGACCCCTATGGCGGCCAGCGTGATCTTGAACAAAAACTACTGCGCCATGTATCTGATGCCTTTATTGAAGATCCGCTTCGAGTACTGCGCATCGCTCGTTTTTACGCCCGCTATAGTTATTTAGGCTTTAAGATTGCCGATGAAACCCTGCAGCTTATGCAAACCATTAGCGCTGGCGATGAACTGCTTGCCCTACCCGCCGAAAGAATTTGGAAGGAATTGGAAAAAGCACTGGGCGAGAAAACACCCCAGCAGTTTTTTATCGCTTTGCAACAGTCAAACGCACTGGCCAAGCTAATGCCAGAGCTATCAAACTTTAGCGCACAACAGTTTCTAATTCTGGAAAAAACCAGCACAGAAAAATGCCAGCTTATCCGCTTCGCCTTATTACTCAGCCATCTCGATGCCACCCATGCAGAAACACTCTGCGCAACACTTAAAGCCCCTAAAGAGTATAAAGAGCTGGCCATTCTATTCGCCCGCCACCAGACCCCATGTTCAAAGCCTTTTAGCAGCGCCGAAGCATTGCTCGATACGATTGAACAACTCGACCCCTTCCGCCGGGAGAGTCGGTTTGAACATTTTTTGCAATGCTGTGAACTTAAGTTTGATTCTGGCCGTACAACTCAGCAACTACGCGAAGCTTATACAGCCTGCAAAGCCATCAATGCTGGCGAACTGGCCAGGCAGGGACTGAAAGGCAAAGCCATTGCCAAAACGCTTTATACCCTTCGCCTTGAAGCCATCAATCAATTACTGAACCAGAATGGATAACGAATGAGCGAACAGAACACACAACGGGTTGCCTTAGTCACAGGTGCCGCCCAGCGGATAGGGGCAGAAATTTGCAAAACACTGCATGCTGCCGGCTTTAATATTGTTATTCACTATCGTTCATCGTCCCAGCCCGCGGAAGCACTGGCCGAACAACTCAATCAGCAGCGCAGCCATTCAGCCCACTGCCTTAAGGCCGACCTGACCAATAGTAGCGATGTTCAAGCCCTGGCCACCGCTGCAGAAAAACAATGGGGGCATATCGACGCCTTAATTAATAATGCCTCTACCTTTTACCCCACTCCTCTCAATACATCGACCGAAGATGATTGGGATGCCTTATTTGATAGTAATGTAAGAGGCCCGTTTTTTCTCAGCCAGGCACTAACGCCGACGCTAAGCGAGCGTAAGGGCTGTATTGTGAATCTGGTGGATATTCATAGCGAAAAGCCCATGGCGGAACACACCATTTACTCTATGGCGAAAGCCAGCGTGGCGATGATGACAAAAACACTGGCCAAGGAAATGGCGCCGGTAGTAAGGGTAAACGGGGTTTCTCCCGGCGCAATACTTTGGCCGGAACAGGCGTTAGACCCCAATAACAAATCCTCAATACTCAATAAAGTACCGATGCAGAAAATTGGGGATGTTAGTGATATTGCAAAAACGGTTGCATACTTAGTGAATGATGCACCTTATGTGACCGGGCAAATTATTGCTGTCGATGGTGGCCGCTCTTTAAATATGTAAAGTTAAATAGGTAAAGCGGCTTAAGCATGGACAGAGACCATCTCACCACGCCATTCAAAATCTACCGACCATAACTTCTGGCTTGACTGATCATATTCCCGCCACAGTTCGGTATAAGTTTTATGCGCTTGCGGGTGGCTATCTTCAGGGGCAATATCATATAGAGGCAATAGCACAAAGGCGTTTTTAACAATCTCATCCCGTGGTAACTCAACACCGTCGATAACACCAACTTCATCACCGTAGGTTAGAATATCAATATCCAATGTACGCGGGCCAAATTTAGGGCCATCGCGTCGACGACCATTAACATGCTCAATGTCACGCAACATCCGAGCTAATTCACCTACACTGAGATGACAACAAAAACCGACCACCAAATTAAGAAAGTTATCACCTTCAAAACCCACTGCTTCACTTTCATAAACCGGTGAAATAATCATTGCGTCAAAATGTTTATCCAGTGCGTCTAACGACGCGCTAATATGTTGATAGCGATCAATATTGCTACCGATACTTAGATAAACTTGGGGCACTGTATTCTCCAGTCTTTAGGTTTTTTCGCCACGCTCAATAATAACGCCCACATCCTGTGAACCGCGAACGGCGCCTGGTTTGCTAAGACGTAACTTTAACCATGGCACTGAAAATTCAGTGCGCACAATGTCTGCACAGCGCTCTGCCATGGTTTCTACTAATAAAAATTCACTGTCACCAATAAACGAAATTAAGCGCTTGGCAACGGCTTTGTAGTTTAAGGTGTCTGCAATATCATCGGTCTCTGCGGCGCGACGTATATCGTGGGCCATTTCCAAATCGAGACTAACGGTTTGCTTAATTTCCCGCTCCCAGTCATAAATCCCAATAACGGTTTCAATTTTTAAATCTCGAATGTACACAATATCCATGAAGCTGCTTCCTAAATCTGCCAGTTAATTATTATCGTCATTCCTGCGTAGGCTGGAACAACGCACTTTAGCATCTTACGTTTCATTTCAGGTAATCGGTTCAACTCGACAATTCAACTCTTGGTTAGTGCTGGCAACTGGTCCATTGGCCAGCGAGGCGTAGCGATAACCGCCAATGTATCAGCCTGACCTGCCAGTAAACGCTGGCAGCCAGCATAGGCAATCATAGCCCCATTATCAGTACAAAACTCAGGTCTGGCGTAAAAAACTTTGGCATTGGTTTTAGCCAAAGCCTGTTCAAGCCCGGATCTTAGTTCCTTATTAGCGCTAACGCCGCCAGCCATTACCAACTGGGACAGCGACTCTTGCTTTAACGCTCGCTTACATTTGATGACTAAGGTTTCCACCACAGCCCGCTGGAAAGCATGGGCGATATCGGCCCGGGTTTGGTCATCCACCACACCCTCTTCATTAGCATGCTCGTGGACGGTATTTAGCGTATAGGTCTTCAAACCACTAAAACTAAAATCCAAACCGGGGTGCTTAACCATGGGGCGCGGAAAGGTAAAACGCTCAGGCATACCTGACTCAGCCAATTTAGCGACCTGTGGGCCACCGGGATATGGCAGCTTTAGCATTTTTGCGGTCTTATCAAAGGCTTCGCCGGCAGCGTCATCTAACGACTCGCCCAATAACCGGTACTGACCAATTCCATCAACTCTTACCAACTGGGTGTGGCCGCCAGACACTAACAAAGCGACAAAGGGAAATTCCGGTGGATTATCTTCCAGCATAGGGGCTAATAAATGCCCTTCCATATGGTGAACGCCAATCGCAGGGGCATTGAGCGCATAGGCCAGTGACCGCCCAATCATAGAGCCCACCATCAAAGCCCCCACCAAACCCGGGCCTGAGGTATAGGCAACACCTTCTATATCCTGCCGCTGGCAGCCCGATTCAGCCAATACCTGCTCAATTAGCGGTAAGGTTTTACGGATATGATCCCGGGATGCCAGCTCAGGTACCACCCCGCCATACTCAACATGCAGCTCAATTTGGCTATATAAAGCTTCCGCCAACAGGCCCCGCTCGCTGTCGTAGAGCGCGATACCGGTTTCGTCGCAGGATGTTTCTATACCAAGAATTAGCATATAGGCCGTGTTTTATTGGATACCGTGATAATAGCCGCGCATAATACTGGCTGATACCCCGCCAGACCAGTAAAACGGTGACAAAATACCCCTTAAATTCCCCCTTTCAGAGCTTTGCAATTTACTGATCAACCGTTTACAATGCCCGCCCCTTGCGATTGGTGCCCCTTTTCCCTTTGAGAATGAGTCCCCATTAGCAACCACAAATTTTATTAACCAGTTAAAGGAAGGGTAAATGCCTTCAGTTAAATTAAAAGATAACGAGCCATTCGATATCGCCCTGCGTCGCTTTAAGCGCTCTTGTGAAAAAGCCGGTGTTCTGGCTGAAGTACGTCGTCGTGAATTCTACGAGAAGCCAACAGCTGTGCGTAAACGCAAAGCAGCCGCTGCTGTTAAGCGTCACGCCAAAAAAGTATCTCGCGAAACTCGTAAGCACCAGCGTCTCTACTAAGCACTAGCTACGCTGTTTATCACCTTCTGCCGGGAGCCTGAAAGCCATGACAGAACAAACGCTAAAAGCCCGCATTTATGAAGCAATGAAAGCGGCAATGCGAGCCAAAGATAAGCAGCGCCTTGGTACCATCCGGCTGATTCAAGCCGAAATCAAACGTATTGAAGTTGATGAACGCATCGAAGTCGATGATGCGCGGCTTTTGGCTGTGCTCGACAAAATGTGCAAGCAGCGTCGCGACTCTATCCAGCAATATACCGATGCAGGCCGCACCGAACTGGCCGAAATTGAGATTGCGGAAATCAACGTAATTCAAGACTTCCTACCCGCTCAACTTAGCGAAGAAGAACTCAGCAACATGATTGCCGCCGCGGTTTCCAGCACCGGTGCCGAGTCCATGAAAGATATGGGCAAAGTGATGGGTATACTTAAACCCCAGCTACAGGGCCGTGCCGATATGGGCGAAGTCAGCAAACTCATAAAGTCCCAGCTCTCTTAAGACCCTCACTGCTCCACTCACTGAGCACCCCTTATGTAAAAGGACCAAGTGATGCAACTACGCAGTTTTATGTCATCCAAAATTCACAAAGCCACTGTTACCGAAGCCAATTTGGACTATGTCGGTAGCATTACGATTGATGCCGACTTATTAGATTTGGCGGGGCTTTTACCCAATGAAAAAGTCCTGGTGGTCAGCAATACCAGCGGTGCCAGACTGGAAACTTATATTATCGAAGGCAAGCGAGGCACCGGCTATATCGGTATTAACGGTGCTGCATCTCATCTGATTGAGGCCGGTGAAGAAATTATTATCATCGCTTTTACTTTAGCCACTGAGCCGGTTGAACCCAAAGCTATCCTGGTGGATAAGAACAATCGCTTTGTCTGCAACCTACCCGAAGAACAGGCAGCCTTCGCACCCGAGACCGCATAACCACCATTACCTCGTCATTCCCGCCCTCAACTAAAGCACTCGAGGGCAGGCTTCGGCGAAAATGACTCTCGTCATTCCCGCGAAGGCGGGAATCCAGTGCTGTCAATTTCCGCTTTAGCGGAAATAACAGCATCATGCAGTCTGGGTCCCCGCCCTTGCGGGGACGACATCGCTCTCGCTTATTGCCGACAAACCCCCTAAACTTCGCTCCCTTAATCATTTAAAACCAAGCACCTTTTTTCATGGCCGGCCTTATACCCCAAAGTTTTATCGATGACCTGCTGGATCGCCTCGACATTGTCGAGGTGATAGACCGTCGTGTCAGCCTGAAAAAAAATGGCCGCAACTTTACCGCCTGCTGCCCTTTTCACGAAGAAAAGACCCCCTCCTTTAGCGTTAACCAGGAAAAGCAATTCTATTACTGCTTTGGCTGCGGCGCCGGGGGTAATGCCATCGGCTTTATTATGGATTACGAACGCATGGACTTTCCCCATGCCGTTGAAGTGCTGGCGGATACCGCAGGGTTGGAAGTCCCCCGCGAAGCCGCAGCCTTTCAGGAAGAGCCCCAGCAAAAGAAAAACATCTATACCATTTTAGAAAAATGCGCCGATTTCTACCGCGAACAACTTAAGCGCAACCCACAAAAGCAAAGGGCTGTGGACTACCTGAGAAACCGCGGCCTAAGTGGCGAAATCGCCCGGGATTTTGATATTGGTTACGCTCCTCCCGGCTGGGACAACCTGCTTAAGCATCTTGGCGCCACCCAGGAAGACAAACAATTACTGATTGATGGCGGCATGCTGATAGAGAAGGAAGAAAACAACAAGCTCTACGACCGCTTCCGCGACCGCATTATCTTCCCAATTCGCGATAACCGCGGGCGAATTATCGCCTTTGGCGGGCGGGTACTGGGAGACGACAAACCCAAATACCTGAACTCCCCTGAAACTCCTGTATTCCACAAAAGCAAAGAGCTCTATGGGCTCTATCAGTCCCGCAAAGCCAACCGCAAACTGGAGCGACTGCTAATTGTTGAAGGCTATATGGATGTTGTCGCTTTGGCACAGCATGGTGTGACCTGGGCTGCAGCCACACTGGGTACAGCGACCAGTACCGAGCACTTAAAACGCGTGTTCCGCCAATGCCCTGAAGTCGTGTTTTGCTTTGATGGCGATGAAGCGGGCCGCAAAGCCGCAAAACGTGCACTGGAATCCGCCCTGCCCGCCATGGAAGACGGTCGGCAAGCCAGGTTCCTGTTTCTACCACAGGGCGAAGACCCTGACAGCATGGTGCGCAACATTGGTGCCAGTGACTTTGTCCGCCTGATCGACAAGGCCGAACCATTAGAAGACTATCTGTTTAACTCACAGGCTGAAGGACTGGAGCTCGGCTCACTGGATGGTAGGGCCCGCCTTAGCACTCTGGCGGCACCACTGATCGATCAATTACCGGATGGCGTCTTTAAAGAGCTGATGATGTCCTCACTGGCCGAACGCACGGGGCTTTCACAGGACAAGCTGACCGAAATCCTGCAGCGACACCAAGTCAATAAGCAGCCGGAGCCTGCACCTGACAAGCCCGCTGCAGTTGCCAACCGGGAGATTAGCCCCGAACCCAGGCAGCGCCCGCCCCAATTTGCCAAGCAACAAGACTCCACCCGGGACCCGATTCTCTATGCGATTGCCCTGCTGCTGCACGAACCTAAAGCCGCCAGTCATGTCGCCATCCCCAGCGCCCTAAGCCGCAGCGAAGACAATAAGGCTCCCCTGCTAGCTGCCATGCTGGAATTACTCCATAAACGCCCCGATTCCACCTCCGCCATGCTGGTTGGCCACTGGTACGGCGAAGCCTGGGGGGAAACCTTGCAGCAACTACTGCAACTGGAGCAATTTATTCCTGGCTCAGATATTGAACTTGAACTCAAAGAAACGCTCCAACATCTCGAGCGTAAACATCAGCAACAACAACTTGACCATCAGGTCGACAAACTACTGGCCAAAGACTACGCTCAGCTAAACGATGATGAAAAGCAGGAGCTCAAGCGATTACTCAGTCAAAAGCACGACTTATAGCCCCTTATTCATCACCATTAAGCACTCGTATAGCTGCGCCCGATACCGCTACAGCCCCCATTTTTCAACAACCAACCGGTTATGAGGCTAGTATTTGTTCAGCATATACCGTTATAATGTCGGGCTAACTTCAGCAAACGTCCCAGTGAAAGATTGACTATGAGCGATACCGAACAAAAGCAGTCTCGTTTAAAGACCCTGATTGCCAAGGGTAAAGAACAAGGCTACCTGACCTATGCCGAGGTTAATGACCACCTGCCTCAGGATATTTCCGACCCGGACCAGGTTGAAGACATCATCCAAATGATCAACGATTTGGGTATTCAGGTGTTTGAAAACGCCCCTGACGCCGATGAGATCCTACTGTCAGAAGAAGATTCCACCGATGATATCGCCGCCGCCGAAGCCGCCGCCGCCCTGGCTGCCGTTGAAACAGAAGCCGGTCGTACCACTGACCCGGTACGTATGTATATGCGTGAAATGGGAACGGTTGAACTGCTGACCCGCGAAGGCGAAATCGCGATTGCCAAACGCATCGAAGAAGGCATCCGCGATGTAATGGCCGCCGTTGCCTACTACCCCAGCACAGTACAAGATGTTATCGACGACTATGACAAAGTAGCCACTGAAGAACGCCGTCTTGCCGATATCCTGGTTGGCTATCTTGACCCTACCGACGTAGTGCCACCAGCAGCCCAGCAACAGCAAGCCGCCGCCGCTGATGACGATGACGACACCCCTTCCGGCCCAGATCCAGAAGAAGCAAAAAAACGCTTCACCGCCATTCGCAAGCAGCAAAATAAACTCGACAAAGCGATCGACAAGCATGGCCGCTATAGCAAAGAAGCCGCCAAAGAGTTACAAAAACTGGGCGAACTATTTAAGTTCTTAAAACTAACGCCACGTATTTTTGAGCCGCTATCGATCCGCGTTCGCTCAAAACTTAACGTTATCCGTGAAAATGAGCGCTTGATTATGGGCATCTGCATTAAGCAGGCAAAAATGTCCCGCAAAGATTTTGTTAAAGCCTTCCAGGGTTCTGAAACCAACCTTGATTGGCTGGACACACAAATCAAGGCTCATAAAGATGCAGCCCCTGCACTGGAAGCTAACCGCGAAGATATTCTTCGCGCCCAGCGCAAGATTGCCTTTATTGAAGAGCAAACTGACTTAACCATTATCGACATTAAAGAAATCAACCGTCGCATGTCGATTGGTGAAGCCCGCGCCCGCCGCGCGAAAAAAGAAATGGTCGAAGCCAACCTTCGCCTGGTTATCTCTATCGCCAAAAAATACACCAATCGCGGTTTGCAATTCCTCGACTTAATCCAGGAAGGCAATATCGGCTTAATGAAAGCGGTTGATAAATTTGAATACCGTCGCGGCTATAAGTTTTCAACCTACGCCACATGGTGGATTCGTCAGGCGATTACTCGCTCGATTGCCGACCAGGCCCGCACTATTCGTATTCCAGTGCATATGATTGAGACCATCAACAAACTCAATCGTATCTCCCGTCAAATGCTTCAGGAAATGGGTCGTGAGCCTACTCCGGAAGAATTGGGCGAACGCATGGATATGCCAGAAGATAAAGTTCGCAAGGTACTTAAAATTGCCAAAGAACCCATCTCTATGGAAACCCCTATTGGCGATGATGAAGATTCACACCTGGGTGACTTTATCGAAGATAACACGATTGCCCAGCCAGTGGACTCTGCCACGGGCCAAGGCCTGCAGGAAGCCACTAAAGATGTGTTAGGCGGCCTAACTGCCAGAGAAGCAAAAGTATTACGTATGCGCTTCGGCATCGATATGAATACCGATCACACATTGGAAGAAGTGGGCAAACAGTTCGACGTAACCCGTGAACGTATCCGCCAGATTGAAGCCAAGGCACTGCGTAAATTACGCCACCCTTCACGCTCCGATCACCTGCGCAGCTTCCTCGACGAATAATCAAAGCAACAACACCAAAAGCCGGCCCAAGCGCCGGCTTTTTTTTACCCCGTCATTCCCGCCGCAGCCTGCCCTCGAGTGCATTTATCGGGAGCGGGAATGACGATATGGCCTCTATCACAAACCCGTAGGGTGGATTACAATCCACCAATGCCCCCATCAGGACGGAGACCTGCCATGACAGTCTACAAAGATATCAGCCAAACCATCGGCCAAACCCCACTGGTCAAAATCAACCGCATCAGTGAAGGCAGCATCTTCGCCAAAATCGAAAACCGTAACCCGGCCAACTCGGTTAAATGCCGTATCGGTGCCAATATGATCTGGCAGGCAGAAAAAGATGGCATCCTGAAGCCCGGCATGGAAATTGTTGAACCGACTAGCGGCAATACCGGTATTGCCCTGTGCTTTGTTGCCGCCGCCAAAGGCTATTCCATGACTTTAGTGATGCCCCATACTATGAGCCTTGAACGCCGGCAGATTATGAAGGCACTGGGCGCCAATATTATTATTACCGACGCAGCAAAAGGCATAAAGCTATGCATTGAAACTGCCCGCGCCCGCGTTGCCGAAGCGCCGGAAAAGCGCTGGATGCCAAGTCAATTTGATAACCCCGCCAATCCCGCCGTACATGAGGAGACCACCGGCCCTGAAATCTGGGAAGACAGCAATGGTGAAATCGATATCCTGATCAGCGGTGTAGGCACCGGCGGTACTATTAGCGGTATCTCCCGGTTTATCAAAAACACCAAAGGTAAGGCCATCACCTCTGTGGCGGTGGAGCCAACCAGCACCACCATGATTACCGCCGCCAAGGCCGGTGAAGAGCCAGTCCATGCTCCTCATAAAATCCAGGGCATAGGCGCAGGCTTTGTACCTGACAACCTCGACCTTGATATGGTTGACCAGGTCGAGCAAGTCTCCAACGAGGAAGCGATGGAGTGGGCGCACAAGCTAATGCAACAGGAAGGCATCCTGGCGGGTATCTCCAGTGGTGCAGCCATGGCGGTTGCCGATAGAGTCTCCAAACAAGCCGGCAATGAAAATAAAACCATTGTCGTAATACTTCCGGACTCCGCTGAACGCTATTTATCCACCCCGTTATTTGAAGACACTTTTACCGACAATGAAACGGTTCAATAAAGCCTGCCCCAGTGCTGGAACTATCTACTCCAGAACCGTATAATGCGCGACTTCTGTGAAACCCATGCAGAGCCAAATTTTCAAATTTGGGCCCTTAGCTCAGTTGGTTAGAGCATCCGACTCATAATCGGCAGGTCCCGTGTTCAAGTCACGGAGGGCCCACCATTTTCTTATTGATTTATTAGTTTATAGATTCAGGTTTCACCATGCGCATCATCCATAAGTTATTAGGTACTTTGATTTTATTGATTGATTGGTTAACAGCACCGAAAGGTATTAAACGCCCTGAGGAAGTGCAGGCAGTCATCAATGAACAAACCAAGGCCATCACACTGTACCAATACAAAGCCTGTCCGTTTTGCGTGAAGGTCAGGCGATCAATGAAGCGCCAGTCGCTGCCTATTGAAACCCGTGATGCCAAACGCTGTGAAATGGCAAAGATTGAATTGCTGAAGGGCGGAGGAAAACTCAAAGTGCCTTGCTTAAAAGTTGTCGATGATACGGGCAGTGAAAAGTGGATGTATGAATCCAAAGACATTATCGGTTATTTGGAACAAAGATTTAGTGAAGCTGCTTGAATCTTGAGTTAGATACACTGTGAAAACAGTGAGGGATGAGCTGGCTTAACCCGTTGCAATATTTTCAACCACTTTGATTCCTTTTATATGTAACAAATCTTATAACAAAACCTGCAACAACACCTGCAACAACACCTGTAACAACACCTGTAACAACAACCGCAACAAAGCCTGTAGCAAAACCTGTAACAACACCAAATAGCTTAGCCGTTTAATTTATAAGACTTTGTTTTATAACGCCTTTATTTTTGGCAGGTTTATTGCTCCCTGAATTAACACAAAAACTACAAAAGCTGCAAAAGCTGCAAAAGCTACAAGGATAGCAATCATGAAAACATTAAAACAATCTGGCTTAAAGAGCCTATTTTTAGCCTTCTTATCTCTAGCCTTACTCACCAACGCATTAATATTCAATAAAGCCGAAGCAGCCATAGTGGTTTATAGCTTCTCCGGGTTGGTTGATGATTTAAGTGATAAAAAAGTCGACGCGGCTGATTATGGATTTAGCGAGGGAGATGTTTTTAGCGGCACTGTAACTATTGACGATGCACAACCCGACCTGGATAACGACACCGACATCGCCCTCTATGAAGGAACAAATATAGTATTTTCGTTCACTATCAGCTCATCATCAGGTGTCTTGCTGTATTCAGATAATACTCTAGCTGATGATTTTGAATTGAAGATTGAAGACAATCATGGCAGCTCATCAAACCCTCACGATAAATTTGAAATCAAAGACAAAAGCACCAGGGCAGCGATCTCAACGATCAATGGTAATGCGCCTGTTGACTTCTATGAATTAAAATTAAAACTTGAAGATGATCAAAATGCTGATGCATTTAGCAGTACCATTCCAACTGTAGATGGCAGTCTGGGTATTTCAAACTTCAATAAAAAACATGAGTTTGAGATAAAATTTAAATCTAGCGGCGATGAGATAAAACTGAAAGGTGATATTGTCGCTTTTGCAAGCTTGAGTGAGATATCAGAAGTTCCCATTCCGGCTTCGGCCTGGCTTTTTATCTCATCTATAATCGGACTTGTTGGAGCGAAACGAAAAAGCTGAAAAAATAAAAATCGAGCATTCAGCTCTACCTTTTTCTATCAGGCACAAAAATTTAATGGCTTCTTCGCAACCATGTACTGCCATATCTGGTATGATCTCGACCAGTGTTTCAAAGCTTTTTATTTTTTGAGGTAACAGGGTGAGCAACAAAAACCGCTCGATTTTTAGTGACCGGCGTCTTGGCGCCGACAGGCGGGGCCAAAAGCTGCCCATGCCTGCAGACCTTGACCGCAGAGGCAGATGCCGAAGAAACCGTCACTTTCAAGCCCAACCCTGGTGGCTGAGAATTGATTATGCGGTTGAGTTGATTAGCAAAGAAAAAAATCTCGAGACCGAACTTCCAACAGTAAAGTTACCGGGCGAAGGCTTTCCCAATACTTGAAGCTAAGCGTAATCGTTAGCTACGTCTTACAATAAAAAATTTTTACTTATTCTTAAACCTACCAAGCTGATGGTCTTTCACCATTACCACTAGTGATTAAGCTCGTTAAAAAACACTCGTCGGCTGTGAATCATTTCTTTATAGGTTTGCAGCATGGAAAAATCAACAGTGGCTGCCCGGGCTTCCAGTGCCTCCATCTGTTTTTCCAGCTCAACTAATTCTTGCAGTAACTTTTCTTTCACGGAATCTGTATTTTGAAGAGCAACACCACCGGCGGTTTCATGCCGTAATTCGGGTCGATTCAGATCCAAATATCCAATCGCCTTTTTCATTATCATTGCCTCTACGCTTGCGTCCTGTCATTCACATTTATCTGTCTGGACTGGTTAAGATCCTCTTTATGCCCAGAAAAAACAAGCAAAAACAGCGATGAAACAGTCAATAATAGCCTGGCATGAACTTTTTAAAACGTCAGAGAATAAGAAAAATTGCTTTATTACGAATAGACCCTAAGAGCCAGCTCCTGCTTGAAACAGGCCCGCCCATTCCTCCGCAGTACCGCCAAGGGCATAAAAATTGGGACTCATCACCGAAGACTGGCGGTTGTACACCAGGGGGTTGAATTCAATATCGACCAGACTCCCGCCAGCCGCCTCAAGCACTGCCTGCCCCGCTGCAGTATCCCACTCACAGCAAGGAGAAAAACGGGGATAAATATCAGCAGCTCCTTCGGCCAGACGACAGAATTTAAGCGCGCTGCCTGCGGTCACTCTTTCAACCTGTTGAAAGTGCCCTGCCAGTTTAGTGATGCAGGATTCAAACTCAGCACCGCCATAGCGACTGCTGCTGATCACACGAACCGAATCATTCAAGGCAGGTGTTGCTGCACTCACCGCAATCTCCCTGCGCCCACCACTATCAATACGCAAGGCTCGCCCTTGCTCTACAAAACCCAGATAAGCGGCCTGCTCCAAAGGGATATAAACCACCCCCAACACCGGCCGATGATTTTCAATCAGGGCAATATTAATGGTGAACTCGCCAGTGCGATCGATAAATTCACGGGTACCATCCAGAGGGTCGACTAACCAGTAGCAAGGCCATTGGCTGCGCTCGGTAAAATCCGGTAAGGCCTGCTCTTCAGATAACACCGGCCATTGTGGTGTAAGCTCCGCCAGACCTTTTAAAAAAATGTCATGGGACCGCGTATCAGCCTCTGTCACGGGTGAATCATCCAACTTCAGCTCAACAGCAACTGGCTTATCAGCACTATAGACCTCCACGATGGCGCGTCCCGCCTGCCGGCAGAGTAATAACAACTGCTCCGCTATCCGCTCTGTTTCTTGCTGCCCTATACTCAATCAATCAACCCCTGCATTGCGATTTACCCACTATAACCACATACATACCCATATTACACTTAACAAAGACCAGCCGGCCCTTCATAATCGCTTCCCCGAAAAAGGAACAGCAATGATCAACTGGCAGCAAATAGAAACAGTTATGCTCGATATGGACGGCACTCTGCTGGACCTGCATTTCGACAATTACTTCTGGCTGCATTACCTGCCTAAACGGGTCGCAGATATTCACCAACAAGATGAAGAGCAAACCCGGCAACATTTAGTCGCCCGCTTTGAACAGGAGCGCGGTACCTTAAACTGGTACTGCCTGGATTATTGGACAGAGCAATTACAGGTAGACATCCCGGCATTAAAGCGTGAAATCCAGCATATGATCGCCATCCGCCCCCATGTAATGGCCTTTTTGCAACAACTGCAGCAAAGCTCAAAGCACGTTATGCTGGTCACCAATGCCCACCGAAACAGCCTGAACATCAAGATGGACAATACCGGCCTGGGCGATTTGTTTGATGAACTGGTGGTCTCCCATGACTTCAGGCACCCCAAAGAACAAAGAGAGTTTTGGCACCAACTGAAAATCAGCCACCCCTTCAATCCGGCCACAACCCTATTGATTGATGATACCTTCAGCGTACTGCAATCAGCCCAAAACTATGGCATCAAACATCTCTTAACTCTGCTACAGCCAGACAGTAAACTGAGTAAACGTGAACACACTGAATTTCCAGGCATCTTACATTTTGATGAAATTATGCCTATTACTGATATCAAGCTATGAGCGACGATACAAAAACAGAGCACCCCTTCCCTGCCAGCAAAGTCAGGCTGGATAAATGGCTATGGGCCGCCCGCTTTTTTAAAACTCGCAGCCTGGCAAAACAGGCGATAGAAGGGGGCAAGGTTCACTACAATGGCGCCCGCAGCAAAGTTTCTAAAGAGGTTGATATCGGTGCCGAACTGACGATCCGTGCCGGCTGGGATGAAAAGGAAGTTGAAGTCATTGCCCTCTCCGAACAACGCCGCGGAGCCACCGAAGCCCAGCTGCTCTATACAGAAACTGAAGCCAGCATAGCTCGCAGAGCCGCCGAAGCGGACCAGCGCAAAGCCTTTAAAGGCCTGGGCCTAACCCAAAAAGAGCGCCCCAATAAAAAACAGCGCCGCCAGATCCACCGCTTTAAACAAATCCAGCACGACTAACACTAACCCACCGCCACTCCCGCAAACGTACACCCCACAAACGTACGTCCCACAAACGTACGTCATTCCCGCGAAGGCGGGAATCCAGTGCTGTAGATTTCCGCTTTAGCGGAAATAACAGCATAAGCATGCAGGCTAGATTCCCGCCTTCGCGGGAATGACGTACGCTCGCGGGAATGACGGTGGTTGGGGGAATGGCAGCAGGCTGGTGGATTGTAATCCACCCTACCTCTATAATCCCCGCCCATGACTGATCAACTACAACGTTTTATCTTCGACAATACCGATATTCGTGGCGAAATCACCCGTCTGGATAAAAGCTACCAGGATACGCTGGCCAACCACAACTACCCCGAAGTGGTCGCTCACTTACTTGGAGAGTTCATGGCTGCAGCCACCTTGCTAAGCGCCACACTGAAATTTGAAGGCACATTAACACTACAGGTCCGCAGTGAAGGCGAGATACCACTGATAATGGCGGAGGCAAGCTCTGACCACAAACTACGAGCCATTGCCCGTGAAGCCGATGCCGCCAGCAGCAAGGAATTCACCCAACTACTGGCCAACGGCCAACTCATCATTACCGTCGACCCTAAAAAAGGCCAGCGCTATCAGGGTATCGTTGTCCTTGAAGGCAACAATTTATCAGAGTGCCTCGAAGCCTACTTCCTGCAAAGCGAGCAACTCTCTACCCGGGTATGGCTAGCCAGCAACAATCAACAGGCCGTCGGCATGATGCTACAGGAACTCCCCCCCAGTGATGCTATAGAACCTGCACAGCGACAGCAGCAGTGGCAACATGTCACCAAACTGGCTGAAACCCTGACCGCTGAAGAATTACTCTCCCTGCCCTTTGATGAACTGCTCTACCGTCTTTACCACCAGGAACAAGTCCGCCTGTTCGAAGCCGATACCCTCGCCTTCCAATGCAGCTGCTCAGAAACCCGAACCCTGAATGCACTGCGCACCTTAGGAAGAGAAGAGCTGGACAGTATTATTGAAGAAACCGGTGCCATTGATATCAATTGCGAGTTTTGTCACCAGCATTACCGCTTTGATAGCGCCGCCGTTGCCAGCTTATTTGAGCAGACTCTGCACTAGGCCACTATTGCAGTAATATTTACAGCAGTACCCCCTGCATTTTTGTAGTTTTACTACGGGAAGCCACAGAGCAAAATCATCGGGTTTTAACACTCAAGGGCCTGCGCCAACCGCCAGCCAGGATAAACCCCGGCTTTATCTGGCCTGGGCCTCTGCCATACCTGTAGTTTTATTACTCAAAAGAGCCGTAAAAACCCCCCTCAAGGGTTAGCGTCACCCTATATTTTTTGCCATAATGGCGCCCCCCAAAAGAGCGGGTACCGGTAGACGCCTATCTTAGTCAATAATAAGTCTTTAGGCAGGCTACCGAGATAACAAAATACTTAAGCCAGCTCGGGCACAAGGCCACTAGACAGGAAAAGAGAACTAGCATGACCACACACACCAATTTATCTGCCTCCGAATTAATCGAACAGGCACTACTGCGCGGCGAAGGTCAACTGACCGATACCGGCGCACTTTATATCACTACCGGCAAACGCACCGGTCGCTCTCCCGCTGACCGCTTCGTAGTGCAGGAACCATCAACTGCAGATGCTATCGATTGGGGTTCAGTCAACCGTCCCTTTGATGCCGACAAGTTTGATGCGCTATGGAACCGTGTTGAAGACTACCTGGCGCAGAAAGATCGCTTTGTTTCTACATTGCATGTAGGCGCCCACGACGAGCACTACATTCCTGTACAGGTTAATACAGAAACGGCCTGGCAAGGCCTGTTTGGTTACAACATGTTTGTTCGCCCGGAAGGCGGCAAATACAACCCCAAGTCCAAAGAGGAATGGACCATCCTCAATGTAGCCAGCTTTGAATGTGACCCCGAGCGTGACGGCACCAATTCAGACGGCGTTGTGCTGGTTAACTTTGCCCAGCGCAAAGTATTATTGGCGGGCATGCGTTATGCCGGCGAAATGAAAAAAGCCATGTTCTCGGTACAAAACTTCCTGTTGCCAGAAAAAGACGTAATGCCAATGCACTGTTCGGCCAACGTTGATGAAGAAGGTAACACCACATTGTTCTTCGGTTTATCCGGCACCGGTAAAACCACTTTATCCGCAGACCCTGCCTGCCACCTGATTGGTGATGACGAGCACGGTTGGTCCAAAGGCGCGGTCTTTAATATCGAAGGCGGTTGCTATGCTAAAACCATTAACCTTAGCCAGAAAAACGAACCTATTATTTGGGACGCGATTCGCTTTGGCGCCATTGTTGAAAATGTTGTGCTGGATGAAAAGCGCACCGCTGATTACGACGACGTAAGCCTGAGTGAAAACGGTCGCTGTTCTTATCCTTTAGAGCACGTTGAAAAACGCGTTATTGAAAATGCTGCCGGCGAGCCAAAAACCGTTATCTTCCTTACCTGTGATGTATCCGGTGTATTGCCTCCTGTTTCTATCCTGTCTAAAGAAGCAGCGGCATTCCACTTCCTGTCAGGTTATACCGCTCGTGTTGGTTCAACAGAAATTGGTGCAGAAGCGGGTATCCATCCAACCTTCTCAACTTGTTTTGGCGCGCCCTTTATGCCTCGCCCTGCCGGTGACTACGCAGAACTATTAATGAAGCGTATTGAAGATTTTGATTCACAGGTTTACCTGATCAACACAGGCTGGACTGGTGGCTCAGGCGGCGAAGGTGGCAACGGTTCACGCTTCCCAATCCCTGTAACCCGTGCCGTTGTATCAGCTGCGCAAAACGGTTCTTTACTCAACGCTGAAACAGAGCATCTGGATGCACTTAACCTGGATATTCCTGTTTCAATCCCCGGTGTTGATGAAAAATATATCAACCCACGTAAAGCATGGGGCAACGAAGCCGGTTACGATGAGCAAGCTGGAAAATTAGCCAACCTGTTCCAGGATAATATCAAAAAGTTTGATGTTTCTGATGATATTGTTAAGGCGGGCCCCAAAGCCTCCTAAGCTGTACCTTCTAAGTTATACCCCCTAAACTATACACAGAAAGTGAAAAGGGACGGCTTGCCAAGGCCGTCCCTTTTTTATGTCTATAAAATAGTGTCAAAAGTGTTAAACCGAATATCATAACTTCGGTACCGGCCTTGTAAAAACATATAAAACCATATTTAAAAAGCTTTATTAAAGTCTATAATAAAATACGATATCAATATCGAGAACAAAGGACTGAGGCATATCGTAAGCAGCTTCCGCATTCATTGAAGAGTATTATTTCTTTGGCAAGTGACAGCACAGCAATACGCATTAATTGTGAACACCTCAATATTGGCATGAAGGTTGTCGAGCTGGACCGCCCGTGGGTCAACTCTCCCTTTACCGTTCATGGGTTTCGTATTAGCTCCCACAGTGAAATCCAAAAACTACAGGCAAGCTGCGAATATGTTTATATCTCAGCGCCCAAGGCAAAGCCTGAAGACGAAGCCAGCGGCCAACACCTAAAGCGTCAAAACTATACCAATACACAATCTTTTCAACAGGCATTGCCGCGGGCCAAAAGCGCTCATCGCCAGGCTAAAAGCGTCGTTAAAGGCTTTTTTAAAAACCTCAGCCTGGGGCAAGACTTTGAAACCTCCGTCG
This sequence comes from Oceanicoccus sp., assembly GCA_024226635.1. Taxonomy (GTDB): domain Bacteria; phylum Pseudomonadota; class Gammaproteobacteria; order Pseudomonadales; family Dasaniaceae; genus Oceanicoccus. Next base: position 23,771 of record JAAELM010000252.1, read on the forward strand.
CTAAAAAAGCCGTCAAGCAATGTGTAGACAGTGTTATCGCCAACCAGGAGGCTATGCTGTGGCTAGGCCTATTGAAGGATGTCGATGAATATACCGCCAGACACAGCTTAAATGTTGGCCTGCTATCCATCATTCTGGGCCGTGCCGAAGGCCTTTCGCCAGCCGAACTGGAAACCGTGGGACTTTGCGGCATGATGCATGATATGGGCAAGTCAAAAATCCCTTTGGAGATACTTAACAAGGAGGGGGCATTTACCGACGAAGAATTCGAGATTATGAAAACCCATACCACTCTGGGTTACGACATCTTACGTGAAAAATCAGATATCACGGATGAGGTAGCCAATGTTGCGCACAGTCATCACGAGCGCCTGAATGGCAGGGGCTACCCCCGCGCACTACCACCGGAAGAAATCACCTACTTTAGTCGTATTGTCGCCATTGCTGACGCCTACGATGCTATGACCAGCAAACGGATCTATAGCTCGGCCATAACCTCTCTTGAAGGCTTGCGTATTCTTATCGGCGCCAAGGGCAGCCATTTTGACCCCGCACTGGTGGACCGTTTTGTCGAGTGCATTGGTATATACCCTGCTGGTAGTGTTGCTGAACTTAGCACCGGTGAAATTGCTTTAGTCTTGCCCTCCCCACTCGAGCAACGCAACTCTCCCAATGTGTTAGTGATAAGGGATAAAGACAAAAACCCCTGCGAAGAAAGGCGAATCAACCTGGATGAGCACCATGAAGATAACAAAGGCCAACGTCTAAAAATCAAACATTTATTGTCTGATGATGCCTTTGGTATTGACCTGGCCAAGTACCATGAACAAGGCTCAATACTCGGCGGTTGATGGTTAATCGCACAATTAATAATAACTCCCTAGCAAAAAAAAAATTACACCACAAGCTGCCAACCTGCGATAGCTTTTTGCATAATAGCGGTCCGAAAAATAAGCGGTATCAATATCTTCCATTATGAGCAGTACAAACCAGCAAGCCTCCCAAAATACCTTTGGAAAAATCACCCAACGAATTGCCGAAGAACTCAACGTCAATGCCAAGCAAGTTGAAGCAGCGGTTGAACTATTAGATGAGGGCGCCACTGTTCCCTTTATCTCCCGCTACCGAAAAGAAGTTACCGGCGGCCTGGACGATGCTGAAATGCGGCAACTGGAAAACCGCCTGCACTACCTGCGTGAACTGGAAGATCGTCGTAGCGCCATCTTAAAAAGCATTGCCGAACAAGAGAAGTTAACACCTGAGCTTGAGCGCGACATTATTAACGCCGACACTAAAAACCGGCTGGAAGATTTATACCTGCCCTACAAGCAAAAGCGCAGAACCAAAGGTCAAATCGCCATTGAAGCGGGGCTGGAACCACTGGCTAATGCATTATTTGAAGATCCTGGCCTTGAACCCGAAGAGCAGGCAAAAGCTTATATCGATACCGAGAAAGGTATTGCGGATACTAAAGCCGCTTTAGATGGCGCCAAATATATTTTAATGGAACGCTTTAGTGAAAATGCCGACCTGCTAGCCAAGCTGCGAAATTTTCTCTGGCAGGAAGGCTTACTATCCGCGCGGTTGGTTGAAGGCAAAGAACAGGAAGGCGCCAAGTTTAGCGATTACTTTGAACACGATGAAGCGATCAATAAAACCCCTTCCCACCGCGCGCTCGCCATGTTCCGCGGCCGCAATGAAAGTATTTTAAACCTGTCAATTGTAGTGGGTGACCCGGAAGATAAAACAGCCACCCACCCCTGTGAAATCATGGTAGCCGAACACTGGGGCATCAAAGATCAACAACGCCCAGCCGACCGATGGTTAAAAGAAGTCATACGCTGGACCTGGCGGATTAAACTCTACACCCACCTTGAAACTGACCTGATGGGCAAACTAAGGGAAGCCGCAGAAGAAGAAGCGATTAGCGTGTTTGCGGGCAACCTTAAAGATTTATTACTGGCTGCCCCGGCGGGCCCCAAGGCCACCATCGGTCTTGATCCCGGCCTGCGTACCGGCTGTAAAGTCGCGGTAGTCGATGGCAATGGTAAAGTGCTGGACCACTGCGCTATTTACCCTACACCACCGCAAAATAAAATTGCCGAAGCGGCCGCCATAATCATTAAACTGGCCAAAGAGCATAACGTAGAACTTATAGCGATAGGTAACGGCACCGCCAGTCGCGAGACTGATCGCTTTGTAGGGGATATTATTTCCGCGCATCCTGAATTAAAACTTAACAAGGTTATGGTTAACGAAGCGGGGGCTTCTATTTATTCCGCCTCAGAATATGCGTCTAAAGAGTACCCTGATTTGGACGTTACCATTCGCGGCGCCATTTCTATTGCCCACCGTTTACAGGACCCACTAGCCGAGCTGGTAAAAATTGAACCCAAATCCATTGGTGTTGGCCAATACCAGCACGATGTAGGCCAAACCCAACTGGCACGCTCGCTGGATGCCGTCGTGGAGGATTGTGTTAACAGTGTTGGCGTTGATGTAAACACCGCCTCAAGCGCCTTACTCAGCAGAGTGTCTGGCCTTAACCAAACGATTGCCCACAATATTGTGGAGCTAAGGGACCAGCAAGGTTCTTTTAAAAACCGTGAAGCCCTGAAAGCCGTAAAACGCTTCGGCGATAAAACCTTTGAACAGGCCGCGGGCTTTTTACGGATTATGGATGGCGACAACCCCCTGGATGCTTCCGCCGTTCACCCCGAAAGTTATTCCGTCGTAGAAAAAGTTGTTAACATTAATGACCGCAGTATTGCCAGCACCATCGGTGATAGCCGATTTTTAAAATCATTAAACCCCTCTGACTTTACCGATGAAAAATTCGGCCTGCCCACCGTTACCGATATTTTAGGCGAATTAGATAAGCCAGGACGAGATCCTCGCCCCGAGTTTAAAACCGCCGTATTTAAAGAGGGCGTAGAAAAAATCTCTGACCTGATTCCAGAGATGATTCTAGAAGGCACGGTGACTAATGTAACTAACTTTGGTGCCTTTGTAGATATTGGCGTGCACCAGGATGGCCTGGTTCATATATCGGCGCTTTCCGATACCTTTGTTAAAGACCCAAGAACTGTCGTCAAGGCAGGTGATATTGTTAAAGTTAAAGTATTGGAAGTGGATGTCAATCGTAAACGCATAGCACTAACAAGACGCTTAAGTGATAAAGCCGAGCCACAACAAAAAACAGACCGAGACAGAAAGCCCAGAGGCAATGGCAACAAAGCCCATAAAAATACCCAGAGAAACGACAAGAGCAATGGTGGCAAACAACAAGGCACCTTTGCACAACTGTTTGCCGATGCAGGTAAAATAAAAACCAAAGGCTAAGGTTTAGTCAAGATAATCACATCCTGCCCAATAAACTCCAGTTGAGCATTCCATTTCCCGGCCAGCCACTGAAAGGTTGGCTGGGAAAAGAAGCACACATGGGTGGGATCATTTTTATAATACCAGTTGGAAAACGCCTGCTGATCAATCACCAACTTAGTCATTAAAGCTAAAACACCACCACTTTCTAACAGCGCCCATAGTTGTGGTAACACCTTGCCCGGCTCGAACAAATGCTCAGCCACTTCGGTGGCGGTTACAAAATCATAATGATGATTAAAGACTGCTTTATCATTATGGTAAAAAATATCGTAAACCGACATGTTATAACCCTGCTCAGCCAACATCACAGATAGAGCCGGGCCAGGGCCACAACCAAAATCCAAACCATGGGCGCAAGGCTTAATGCGCTCTTGTAGCGGTAACTGCATCCGAGATAAAAATTCCCGATAGCCTAAGTCCTCAACAGAATTTTCATGTAACTCGTACACCGCTTTTTCTTGCTCGGCATTGAGTCGCTGAACAGGATCAACAAACACCAACCGGCACTCCCCGCACTGATAAAAATCACGCGCAGGTTTTTTCTTTGATAGTTGCTGGTAGAAATGCTGGCAATTAACCCCAGCACAAAGCGGGCATACTAAATTCAATACTTATCTCTTTTTTTACCTTCCAGTCATTTGAAAAATTCCCCGTCATTCCCGCGAAGGCGGGAATCCAGACTGCATGC
>JAAELM010000253.1 GCA_024226635.1 Oceanicoccus sp.
CTCGGATTGGGTATTGCTGCCTTTAATCATTTTATAAGCAAAAAAGCCCAGCAGCACAACCAGTAGGTTACCTACAACAATAGCGCCGTATAAGCCCATCTGCGCCCAATCAGTACCCTGCTCTACAGACACCTCTGGTTCTGGTTCTGGCACAGACTCTTCAATGGGCTCTGGCTCGGCAACAGGTTCTGGCTTAGATTCTGGCTGTGTAACCGGAGCTATGGTTTGGCCGGCTACGGGGTGCTCTATTTGCAGCGTATGGGTTTGAGCAGTAACAGAATCACCATTGCTTAGCTGGCCGCTCACTATAAAATTGACGGCGTAATAACCCGCTGTATTAATCCCTTCAAGATTAAGCTGCCAGCGTCTATCGCCCACGGCAATTGCTTCAATATTCTCCTGGCTGCCGTCGGGCAAGGTGACACTGGCTATGGCCGTGGTGTTATCTCCATCAATATGATGATTGCGGGCAAACAGTGAAACTTTATGACTGGGTGGATTGGATTTTGTACTGCGATAGCGAATATCAAAGGCTTCACGCACTGCCATGGTTTGTTTTTTCTGGCGCTGGAAGGTTTTACCGCTGGCTTGTACTACGACATCATAAATACCGACTTGCTGTAACACTTCCAGACTTGAGCGAAAGGTTCCATCTAGCGGAATAGGATCAAGTTCCGACAGGGAGAATTGCCATTGCTGGCCATCATCCCTGCGGGTAACTGTATAACTCATATCGACCAGGTTAAGGAATTCAGGGCGGTCGATCACTACAGCTTGTTCCGTCAGGGCTGCTGCCATCTCTGCGCTATCACCAACAAAATTGCTTTTTGCCAGCGGGCTAACTTTTAGACTTAAATCACTGACGATAGTAATACGGCTATTAGGCTCAAGCTGTGCCTCGATCGCCCAGTCGCCCGCCCGGGGATTTCTAACCGTGATCAAGTCATAGTTCTGTTGGCGAAACCAGGTGATATCACTGCTGTATTCATCCACGGTATAGCGTTGATTATCGGGCGAGATCAACGTCGCCGCACCAGTCCCCTGCTTGCGAAAAATTAAGGCGGTAAACTCATCAATGCTTGAATCCACGGTAAAGCCGTTATCATCCAGCGGAAGTTGCTCAACCGGAGCGGCAGCATCAAAAGCTTGTACAAAGATATTGGTTAGATCTTCTGCAGTTTCGGCTACTGCAGCCAGGCCGTCAGTTTCTACCGCCAATCTTTGCATTAGCTCCTGGTCAGCATTTTGCGAGAGTGCCACGGTATGGATCGTGACACCGGCATCACGTAGTCTGGGCAGGATTACATCGATAATACGCTGCCTGGCTTGTCTGTTTTCCTCGCTGGATTTGGAGACATCCACCATACCATCGGTTAATAAAATCAGGTGGACCTTGTAGCGCGGGTCCAGCTTATCAATATCGTCCATCGCCTTTTCCAGTGCGGCGGGAATATTGGTACGCAAGGCTACGGAATTGATTTTTGAAGCTTGGGAGAAAGCACCGGTACGCCAGGCATCATCCACATTTTTACTGGGCACCAGATTATTAACCCACTGACCAAAGGTCCAGACACCCGCTTTTGAACCCTCAGGGAAAAGCTGCACCAATAGCTCAAGCGCCGGGCGACGTAAGTTCAGGGGGTCGTTTTTCTTCATACTACCGGAGATATCAATAATCACTCTGACATCAGGGGTTAATTCAGCATCGGTGATAGCGAGATTATTGGTGTCTTGGGCAACAGCAAAGCTGCTACAAAAAAACGTAACAACTAACAGGACAAGGCGCGTGGTGTTCATACAAGTTGAAATTCCAGTATTAACTATATAATTTTCCGTATTAACAATTATTTATAGCAGGTATTTCAACATTCACAACAAGCTGAAGAGGTGTAAAAAAAAACCTATTGAGAAGATTGACGGCGCAGGCGATATAGCCGCCAGGCAACTGATAGACAGACAAAGATCAACATGGTCATAAAGATAGGCCATAACCTTGGTTGCGCAGCTTCAAACCCATGATTTAGGCCCTCCATAATCGCCGCCATAAAGGCTGGCACCCAATAGGATTGGCCGGTCTCAAGGGGGACTGGGGTAATTAATAGTGCGAAAAACAAAATGGAAACCAGGAATTTGATGTCCTGGGTTTTAATAATCCTTAGTACACGCCAAAGCAATAACTGGGCTACCAAAACGGCTACCAAGTAGACACTCCAAGAGATGTAATAGTCACTAGCGGTTTCCATCGCTGCTTTACCTTTTAAGTTTAACGTCATTCCCGCGACGGAACGTCATTCCCGCGAAGGCGGGAACCCCGTACTGTAGATTCCCGCCTTCGCGGGAATGACAGCATACAACCAGACGGGAATGACAGAAGTCTATTCAACCCAACTGATAATATGCTCTTCCATCCCATCAGGATGCACGTACTCTTCACTTAATGCCCGACCCTGAATAGACACCCCAGCCTTATGCACGCTATCGGCACTACCAGAGATCAACGGGTGCCAATCTTCCAACGGTTTACCCTCAGCTACTAAGCGATAAGCACAGGTCGCAGGCAACCAAAAAAACTCTTCAACATCTTCAGGCCGTAACCAAACACAATTGGGCACTAGCTCATTACGCTGCTGATACTCAGTACAACGGCAATTATCATCCATATACCGGCAAACCACCTTGGTGTAATACACATCCCCGTTATCTGCATCTTCTAACTTATGCAGACAGCATTTAGCGCAACCATCACAGAGAGATTCCCATTCACCTGTAGACATTTCATCCAATGTTTTAGTTTCCCAAAATCGGGGCTGCGAATCGCTCATGGTTACATCTTGCTGTTTTTTTCGTGCAGCTTTTGCATAACTTTATCGGGCTGCGGTGGCATTTGTAGGAAAAAACCCTGTTCTTCCAAACTCGCTAACACTTTAGCAATATCCACCCGTGCCAATTCCCGCTCAGGGGTCAATACCAAAGTCATCGCCTGCTCAGGCTTACCAAAACGTTTTAACAAAGCAGCGGGAATACGCTCCAGATCTTCCTGTTTATCCACATAAAGATACATCCCTTCCTGCTTTGGGCTTCGATAAATAGTACAGATTTTTTTCATAAGCTTGGCGGTTACACGCCCTCTTTCGCTAATAGGGCTAACAAGTCATCACCGATAACCTTTTTACGCCAACCGGATAAGGTTTCTGGCAGTTGGTATTCACTGCCATGAAAACCCGAACGCAGCAGCGACTCGTAATCTTTTTTCTTGGCCAGTAATTCTGGTGCCATGTTTAATTGCTCAGCGCGTTTGGCCACATGGGCTTTTAAACGTTTCATAATGGTGCCGTTAGCGGGCGGCAAAGGTTTGGGCAACGCAGGTGGTAATTCTGATTGATCCAGTTCCTGCCCTTGCTTAATTAATACCAATAAATCATCACCATTATTACGCACAGTTTTATAGCCAATTTCATCAATACCGGATAAGGCTTTAATACTATTTGGCTGCAAACGGGCTATTTCAAAACAACTTCTATCTTTTAACACCCGACCACGGGGGCGGTCACGCTCGCGGGCTTTATTTTCTCGCCACTCAATCACTAACTGTAAAACACCCAGTTGAGCTTGGGATAACTTCCAAGCGGATTTAACTTTTAGATAATGCTGTCGAATCGCATTGGGGCCGCCATAGTTATTAATCAGCTTATCGCACTCTTCTTGCAACCAAGGCAAGCGATCATTTTCTATTAATGAATCGGTAAGCATAGTGTACATTTCTGGAAGATAGGCGACATCTAAAGCGGCGTAATGTATTTGGGAGTCGGTTAAGGGACGCTGCAACCAATTAGAACGGGTTTCACCTTTGGCTACGTGAATTTGCAGCAGCGCTTCAGTCATGGCCTGATAACCCAAACTAAAACCCAAACCATTCATGCCCGCTGCAATTTGGGTATCGATTAAGGGCGCTGGTAAAACACCCAATAAGCGATCAAATACTTCTAAATCTTCACTACAAGAGTGCAGCACCTTGGTAATATCCGGATTGGTCATTAAGCCCTTAAAGGCCGTAAAATCATCAATCGGTAAAGGGTCAATCAGAAAACAACCGGTGCCGTCAGATACCTGAATTAAAGCACCAATGGGGTAAAAGGTATCAGTACGAATAAACTCAGTATCTAGGGCTAATACACTAGCCTTGGCCCACTGTTCACAAAAGCGCGCCAACTCTTCGTTGGTTTCAATATAAACAGGATGATCAATTTGACGTGTGAGCATTAAAACCTACTTGAATTAATCAACAGTACGACGACCGTTAAGGGCATGAGCTAAAGTACCCGCATCAACATATTCCAACTCACCACCCAAGGGAACACCATGGGCAATTCTTGAAACCTCTATACCTAAAGCTTTCACTTGATCGGTAATATAAAAAGCCGTGGCCTCGCCTTCTACTGTTGGGTTGGTAGCGAGGATAACTTCTTTAATCTCTTCATCCTGCAAACGCTGGAGTAAATCACTGACACCAATTTCAGCAGGACCAATACCATCAATGGGAGAAAGGTGCCCCATCAATACAAAATATAAACCGCGATAGATACCGGACTGCTCAAAGGCAAAGACATCGGCGGGGGTTTCTACTACGCAGATAATGGATCTATCACGCTTATCATTGGCACAAATGGAACATAGACTTTGTTCAGTCAATGTACGGCAACTACTGCAACGGGAAACACCGGACATCGCTTTTTCCAATTGCTCGGCCAGTTTAAACCCGCCCTCACGATCACGCTCCAATAAATGAAACGCCATGCGCTGGGCAGACTTAGGACCTACACCAGGCAAGCACCGTAAAGCTTCTACAAGCTGATCAATTAAAGGACTAAAAGCCATTTTAGAACGGCATCTTAAAGTTGGAAAGGTCAACGCCACCCGCTAAACCCGACATCGCATTACGGCTGGTTTCTTCCACTTTGCGCACTGCATCGTTAACCGCAGCGGCTAATAAATCTTCCAGCACCTCTTTATCTTCGCTCATCAAGCTCTGGTCAATGGTCACACGACGCACATCATGACGCCCTGTCATTACTACTTTAACCATCCCTGCACCGGACTCGCCGTCAACTTCTTTATTGGCCATGTCTTCCTGTGCTTTTTGCATTTGCTCCTGCATTTGCTGGGCCTGTTTCATAATATCGTTAATTTTCATTGCTTCCTCGCACCATGTAATACCGGCTCTACACTCTCCTCCACCAATACGGCAGAAAAGTCGTTAATTAAGGTTTGTACGTTGGGATCGTTTTGTAGATCAACAAAAGCTTGCTGCCTGCGCTCTTTGATGAGTCGCTGCTTTCTGCCCGAAGGGGTTTCTACCTGTACGGGCGTAACATTAATCTTGAGTTTAATCGGGGCATTTAAGGTGACGGATAAATGCTGCTGAATACGGGCAGTATAGCTATCGCTAAATAAAGTGGCGTTATTTTCATCCAGACCCAGAGTAATTGTATCGCCCTCAATTTGTTGCAAGACGCAGTGGGAAGCAATATTCCCCACCACACCGCCAAAGCCTAAACGATCAAATAACTGATTCCAGTTAGTGGGGTTTAGCTGATCAAGGCTAATGGGGGTAGCTGCAGGGGGTAGTTTGGATTCCGGCTCTTCAGCTACCGCAGAGGGCTGAGGGACCGGTTCAGGCTTTTTTACAGGTTCGGGCGCCTCCGCAGATGCCGCTGTGTTATTAGCTACCGGAGCAGAATTTTGCACACTACCTTGCGGTAGCTGGGCAATACCCGCCGGCATAAACGCCAACATCCGCAGCAAAACCATTTCAAAGCCACTACGAGGGTCAGGTGCCAAGGGCAAGTCACGACGACCATTTAAGCCCATCTGATAAAACAACTGCACATTCTCTGCCGCCAAACGACCCGCCAGGTCGGTAACCCGCTCTTTATCTCCAAAGCTATTATCCGTAGCTTCAGGCACCGCCTGAGTAATCGCAATACGATGTAATAAGGTTAACAATTCCTCAAGCGCCGCCACATAATCCGGGGCATGCTCCGATAGCTGATCAACCGCCGCTAACACTTGCGCACCGTCTGCTGCCGCCAGCGCTTCAATAATGTCATACACGGCTGTCTGGTCGATGGTGCCCAGCATATTGCGTACATCTGGCTCTAACAATTTACCTGAGCCGAAAGAAACCCCTTGGTCTGCCAAACTCATGGCATCACGCATACTGCCATCCGCTGAGCGGCCTAATAGCCACAAAGCAGCCTCGTCAAAGCCAACCATCTCCTGCTCTAACACATACTTTAAATGGTCAACGATACGCTCGGGACTCATATTCTTTAAATTAAACTGCAAGCAGCGTGACAGGACGGTTGCAGGCAGTTTTTGGGGGTCGGTAGTTGCTAACAGGAATTTTACGTGAGGTGGCGGTTCTTCCAGGGTTTTTAACAGCGCGTTAAAACTATGGGTAGAAAGCATATGCACCTCATCGATCAGGTACACTTTGTAACGGCCAACGGTAGGGGCATATTGCACGTTTTCTAATAACTCGCGGGTATCTTCAACTTTGGTCCGCGATGCTGCATCCACTTCTATCAGGTCTACAAAGCGGCCGTCGTTGATGGATACGCAGGCGCTACATTGCCCACAGGGCTCGGAACTCACACCAGCTTCACAATTAAGGCATTTAGCTAAAATACGAGCAATCGTGGTTTTACCAACGCCTCGCGTGCCTGTAAACAAATAGGCATGGTGCAGACGATTATGGTCCAGCGCATTAATCAGCGCCTTTAATACATGCTCCTGCCCTACCATTTCACGGAAGGTTTTCGGCCGCCATTTCCGGGCCAGTACCTGATAGCTCATCGAAGGATTATCCCCTGTTAAATCAGGGAGGTAGGATACACTAGGTCAATGATGACATAAACCATAGTAGCGGGTTATTAGGCGAAGATTACTTCATTTTCAATTCCAGATAGCGCTCTTCCAGCTCGATGTGCTGGGTTTGGAGGCTAAGCAGCTCTTGTTGCATTTCTCCAAGCCTGGACTTCAGAGTTTCGACATTTTCAGTATCGCCACTACCACCGGATTCCAGCTGCTGTTTGAGGTCGCTATTTTCTTCTTCTAAAGCAGCAATGGTGCCAAGCATATCTTTGCTTTCGCTGGTAAGATCTTTAACCATGGCTTCAATACGTTCGACCTCTTCACCTGTCACTGCACTATCAACACTTCCCGCGCTTTTTAATTGGGCGCGCAGGTTTTCATTTTCGTCGATGGCACGAGTCAACTCATTTTCAACCAGCTGAATGCAAGTTTCTGCTTCCTGCATAAAACGCTGCTGCTGGCCTAACTGATCGCTTAAGTCGGTAACGATTCGTTGCTGGTCTTCCGGAGAGCTGGATGATAGAAGTTTTTTCTTGAGCTCAGTAATGACCTTATGTTGGTCAACAGCCATGTTTTTAAGCCGGAGAATCTCTTCCTGATTGGCAATAATAGTTTTGCCAGCACCACTATATTCAAGGTTTATCTCAGCACCAGCCTCATCTGAGCCCTCAGACTGTATTAAGTCGCCAATATCATTATAGGCATTGGCATACTTCTCCAGCAGGCTATCGAATTTTTCACCGCCCCCCAAGGACTTGCCCATTGCTATCAGCTGTTGATGATAGTCATCGGCCTGGGCTTTGCTGTGTTCCCATTTGCTCTCCATATCAAAGAACAATTTTTTAAAGCGCTCCAGATTTTGTATGCGGCTTTTATAGTTGGTTATTTCTTCAGTTAAAGCAGTGTCATCCGCTGGCTCTTGCTCTGCTGTTGGCGGGTTGGCGCTTTCATAAAACTGGATAATCGGCTGTAATTTTGCCTGCAGTACATCCCAGCTTGAGCTATCTTCATCGCCCGCGTAGCGAGCTTCTTTTTCCGCAATTAAAAAAGCATGGCGCAGTGCCGAAACCTGGCGCTCTATGGGAGCATCCGGTGCAATATCCAGAACAATATCCCGGCCGGGGTCCAGAGATTGGTGATGATCGCGAGTGCTATCAATTTCAGTATCGAGGTAGTCGAGAAAAGACAGGGAGGGAATGGTTTCCTTTTCTGCAAGTTGTTTTAAAGCTTTTTTGGTTTCATTGCGGGATTTGCCAATAGACTTTCGCAGGCTGACAATCTTGTCTTCCAGCTTAGCTATCAGTTTTTTCATCTTGCCAAGATGCATCATTAGGAAGATGCAGACAATCAGCAGCAATACCGCCAATTCAGCAGTGATATAAAAAAGAAGACTCGATTCTGGCATAAAAAGATTCCGCTAGCGTCACTTTTGGCAGGTATTCAACGACTGCGATAAAAATATTAGCTAAACCTATGAAAGTATGGATATTTATTAACGTAGAATTATGGTACAGCTAACGGGATTTAGCCATGAATCCAAGGGAAGTATTTAAGCAAATACCGGCCAAAATAAGGAGATATGGGCTTTATTTCAGTGATTACTGCCGATTCAGACGAATATTATCTGGAACGATAGGTTTATTAGAACGGAAGGGGTTGATATCCATACCGCCGCGACGAGTATACAGTGCCTTCACGGATAACTGTTTCGGCTGGCAACGAACACTGATATCGGTAAAGATACGCTCCACACACTGCTCGTGAAACTCCTGGTGCTGGCGGTAGCCGATGAGGTATTTAAGTAGGCCTTCATGATTAATTTGAGGGCCGGTATAACAAATCTCTACGCTCGCCCAATCAGGTTGGGCAGTTACTGGACATAAAGAACGTAATAAGTGGCTATATAAACTTTCCCCTGTATTGTGTTCACCTGTGGTCAGTAACGCTGGCTCTGGTGCATAGCTGGTCATACTGATATCAAGATTGTCCAGGCAAATACCCTCTAATTGGCTAATTGCGTTACCGCTAGCAACATCTCTTATAAAAACTTCGACTGTGGCACCCACACAGGCTGACAGGTCTTCGGCCATTTGCTGCTGTAATGCTTGCTGATCAGTAAAAACAGTTTGGTTTAGGGAGTTTAAATACAACTTAAAAGACTTTGACTCAACAATAGAAACTGACTCGCAGGGAAAACGAAACTCCGCACAGGCCACCTGTGGCTTACCCTTGGTGTTCAGCCACGATAGTTCATAGGCATTCCAAATATCAACACCGGTAAAAGGCAGTTGCCCCAAAGCAATACCTAAATCATTACGCGATTGCTCCCTGGCAATGGGAAATAATAGTTTCGGGCTGTAAGTATCAACGTAGCCTACTTCTCTGCCTAGTGGGATCTTTACCATAGTTTCAACCTCTTATTGCCTTAAACTTTTGCCGGAATTGAGCAACCATAAACTATAAAACCAAGCGACTATTGTAAACACAGCAATCATAATAAAGGCCGAGTTTACATTGATATCACTAATACCCAAGACGCCGTAACGAAAAGCGTTGACGATATAAAGAATGGGATTGGCCTTTGATACAGCGGCCCAGAATTCTGGCAATAAAGCGGTTGAATAAAAGACTCCGCCCAAATAGATTAATGGCGTTAATAAAAAAGTGGGGATAATCGAAATATCATCAAAAGTATTGGCAAAAACGGCATTAATAAAACCGGCCATGGAAAAGAATACCGACGTAACGACCACAATAGAAATGGTGATTGGGTAGTTATGAATCTGTAGGTCGGTAAAATATAAGGCAACCAGGGTAACAATAAAACCAACCCCCAGGCCACGGGTCACACCACCCATCACAAAGCCTAACAAAATAATATAGTTGGGTGTTGGCGATACCAGCATCTCTTCTATAAAACGCTGGAATTTAGCACCAAAGAATGATGACACGACATTGGTATAGGAGCTGGTAATCACCGACATCATAATTAAACCGGGCACGACAAACTCCATATAATCGACACCAGCCATAGGCCCAATACGCTCGCCGATTAAAGTGCCAAAAATAATAAAATATAAAGTGATGGTGATTACCGGTGGCACCAGGGTTTGTGTCCATATCCGCATAAAGCGTTTAACTTCTTTGCGAACGATGGTCAAAAAGGCAATTAACTGTTCTTGAAAACTCATTACTTCTATTCCGTAGCTAACACAGTAATCAAGCTGCGCCGCTGTTGACTAAATTAACAAACAACTCTTCCAGACGATTGGCCTTATTACGCATACTGTTGATTTCTATGCCGGCCGCAGTCAACTCGGTAAATAGTGCATTGACCGTTTGGCCTTTTTCAATATCTACTTCAAGTGTGTGATCATCCACCAGGATGGCAGTAAAACCTGTTAACTCAGGTGCCGAGGCCAATGGGGCTTTGGTATCGAGAATAACTACCTCTTTGTGAAGTTGGGATAACAAGTTTTTCATACTACCATGCTCTACAATTTCACCGTGATTAATAATAGCAATATTGCGACACAAGCTTTCCGCTTCTTCCAAATAATGGGTGGTTAAAATAATGGTGGTGCCCTGCTCATTAAGCTCTTTTAGAAATACCCACATAGAGCGGCGCATTTCTATATCGACGCCGGCGGAAGGCTCATCGAGAATTAATAAGCGGGGCTCATGTACCAGCGCCCTGGCAATCATTAATCGGCGCTTCATGCCACCAGATAGGCTGCGGGGGGCATCAAAGCGTCTGTCCCATAGCCCCAGGGCTTTTAAATACTTTTCTGTACGCTGTACCGCCAGCTTTTTAGGCAAGCCATAATAACCAGCCTGATTTACCAAAATATCAAATACTTTTTCAAAGTTAGGGAAATTAAATTCCTGCGGCACAATACCAATCTGCTTTTTGGCTTGTGAAAAGTGGCTATCGATATCGTAGTCAAACACTCTCACCTTGCCAGCAGATTTTCTAATCAGTGAGCAAATAATACCGATGGTTGTCGACTTACCGGCACCGTTAGGACCTAACAAAGCAAAGAAGTCGCCCTCTTCAACCTGCAGGTCAATCCCTTTTAGGGCCTGAAAACCATTGTTATAAGCTTTGCTTAATTGTTTGATGGATAAAGCGGTGGTCATTGTTGGCGATCACTCAACAGAGGTTAAGGGTAAAAGGGAGATAATAACACGGAGAACGGTCTGCTGGCTTAATTAGATCGCTCTGATAAACTACGCCGCAATCCAACCCCCTACTACCCCGAGCAAACAGCCAATGAGCGATTCCAGTTACTTCAATCATCACCACAATCTGTTGCAAGCCCTATATCAGCACTGCGAGAAGCAACTGCCCTTCTGTGATGGGCGCGCCACCGAAGTTGACCTTGAGTTTATGGAGACTTTAAAGGCTCTAAGTGAAGCTACCGACTCCAGCGAAACCTTTGTGGAACAGGGGCAGTCGATTGTCTGCCGTATTGTGACGCATTATCAGCATATTACCCCCACGGTTAACCGTGATCTGTTTTGGTTTTTTGGCGGTGAATGCCTGCATTATATGGCTGATGAGGAGCTGGCGCTTTATCAGCAGCTAGATGAAAAGCTTCATGAGAACCCTGAAGAAAGTCTGGATTATACCGCGGTGAAGGCGAGTATTTTCCAGTTACACTAAGCTCGCTACATAAAGATTGACAGGGTAATGCAATTGCATTACCCTCCAATTTAAGCAAGCTTAAAACTATGTCTTAACTATGTCTTAACTATGTCTTAACTATGGCTA
>JAAELM010000254.1 GCA_024226635.1 Oceanicoccus sp.
ACCGGGAGTGACAGCGGCACTGCCATGGGTAACCGTGGCGGCACCAGGGGCACCGAATGCCAGGGAGGAAGACATTAAACAGGCCGCGGCCAATTGTTGTATGGTGATTTTTTTCAGGCGCTTATTTATTCTCTGCTGCGTCTTCATTACTACAACCTCTGTATTCATAGCATTAAATTAGATTTCAAACCCGGCACTGAGCCAGTACTGCGGATTGTCGCCATTGCTGGCATCTTGATCACTCAGTGGTGTTGCTGCTTCAAAGCGGATAAAGAAAGCTTCACTTAAATTTAACTCCAGCCCAATACCGGCACCACTAATATTCTCTTCTTTATTTTCAAAACTGCGGGGGTCATTCTGTCTGCCTTCTGCATAATCCACAAAGAAAGAGACTTGAAAAACCTCTCCCCAGTTGCGGCCGGCAAAAGCCGGTTTGTCACTAAACCCCGGTGCGTTAATAACCCACTCAAGGCTGGCGAATAAAGCTTTATCGCGAACATACTCCGAGACCGGATAGGCGCGAACAGAGTTAGGGCCGCCCATCGAATACTGTTCAATGGAAGTCAGCAAGTCATCGGAATATTGACCTTCCAGGCGAATCAGCAGTGAGTTGCTGCCATTAATTAATTGCAGGCGTGTCAGGTCGAAAGCATATTTCAGGAAGTCACCGCCAGCATATTCACCGGAGCCACCTTGGCGTAAAGAGTTATTGTCGCCATTGCTATCCATGGCACCGGCAAAATCTGCAAGGCCTTTATGAACTGAAAAGCTACCTTCGGTAATGGCAGCGCCAATGAGCGTATCAACACTGTCAAAATCAAACTCGCCACTCACTACACTCAGGTTGTCTTCCCCTAAATCAAAGTCGAAATCTTTAAATTCAACGTTGGCTTTCTTACGGCTAAAATCCAGAGTTGCTGACATGTTCAGGCTTCTGCTGCGAACAAAAGAATAACTGCCATAAATAGAGGCAGCTTCAGTATCACCTTCGGTATCTGGTATATCGAGAGCCTGGCTGATGGCGTAGTCATTGAGGTTATAGGCCACCCCTAAACTGATCGCAGGAGTAAAAACAGGTATTTCATAACTAAAGGCGCCGTAGCTGGAATCATCCGGGTCGAAGGTTTGCAGGGCAGTGACGATCAGG
>JAAELM010000255.1 GCA_024226635.1 Oceanicoccus sp.
GCAATACGAACTGTACTCCCCCCCCTCACCAGTCAGGCGATATCACTGGTTAAGGACTCTGCCCTGGTGAGCACAATTGCCATTTACGATCTAACCATGCAGGCTCAGTCGCTTATTGCAGAAACCTACCTCACATTTGAGATATGGTTTGCCGTTGCGGCAATATACCTATCAATTACATTATTTTTATCTGTAGTTGTTGGCTTTATGGAAAAACGTCTTAAATTACCGTAACAATAAATATTTCCATTACGCTCACCAAGCACACATCATAAAGGAGATCAACATGAATTCACATGGTAAGACCCTTCAGCTGTTTTCCATCATTTTACTGGTACTGTGTCTCGCAGGCGTAAGCTACGCTGGATCGATCCAGAAAGATATCAGTAGCTCCAGCACCCTGGAGACAATCAAGAAAAGAGGCGTGCTCAAAGTGGGCATGGATATCTTCCAGCCATGGGCCATGAAAGATAAAACTGGTAAGTTGATTGGCTTTGAGATTGATGTTGCAACCAGGCTCGCAGAGGACATGGGGGTCAAGGTGGAGTTTATACCTACCGCATGGTCCGGGATAATTCCGGCACTTATGACCGGAAAATTTGACGTGATCATTGGCGGTATGGGCATAACTGCAAAAAGAGCATTACAGGTTAATTTTTCAAATCCTTATGAATTTTCAGGGCAGTCCATTGTGGCCCATAAAGAAAAGGCCGCGGGCTTTGACTCTCTTGAGGCATTTAACAAACCCGGTGTAGAAATAGCCGTAAAATTAGGAACTACAGCAGCAGCTACCGCAAAAAAAGTTTTACCTAAGGCCAAGCTCAGAATGTTTGATACTGAACCCCAGGCCTATCAGGAGCTGCGCAATGGAAAGGTTCATGCTGTTATAGGAAATGCGCCCAGGCCCGCGTATGAAGCAGTTGACTATAGTGATACGCTCTTTATGCCGATCCAGGGTACTTTCACCAAGGAACCCATAGGGTTTGCTCTAAGAAAAGGTGACCCTGACACCCTTGCTTACTTTAATAGCTGGATTACTATCGCCATGCTTGAGGGATGGTTGGACGAAAAACATGGGTATTGGTTTGGGACTAAGGATTGGTTAAGC
>JAAELM010000256.1 GCA_024226635.1 Oceanicoccus sp.
AAAATGGCTGAAGAGTTTGTACGTATTACTAATGACCAAGGGGCTTTCTTTCCCGCGGCCGGCCGAAATGGGGCATCAAAGTATCACCTTGGGTCAAATTCTGGTTTTCAGCATGAAAAACTTATCTATATTTTAACTGGTATGGGGAGGGTTCCCAGCTCTTCTTCGTATGTTACTGCTGCTATTGCTACATCGGGTGTCGATTTTGAAGATGTGGCCAATGGTTGGACATCCAGTATAGATACAACCTATAATTTTGGTCATCACTGGTCTTCATCTGTAAATGATAGCTTATGGGTACATGATAAAACAGCATTCCAATGGAGCTATGGCGGATATATGCATCCAGATCTGGCGGGTGATACAGGTGATGCATGGGAGTACTATGGTATGGATGAAAATGAGGCGATGGGCTTTCTTACTTCAATTCCTAATTTTGCTAGTTGGGTTCTGGGCCTTGGCGGTGACATTGCAGCAACGTTTACCCGCAGTTCGATATTATGCCAGGCTACCTTTAATCTATATAAAGACCACGGCTCGGTATTGCACTCTAACGAAGATTATTACGGCGGCTATTTTGGCTGGCAGCAGTGGCCTTGGGTGGCAACTGTGGGTGATATAGCTGTTTGGACACAAAGTGGAACAGTGACCACCGAATGGGGGCACGCTAATGGGCAAAACTGCAATAACCATTTACCTAAGGTATTCCAGGATGGTAATGTAGCCCTTATTATCTATTTTCCCAATCCAGCAATAGGTTTGTATTCTA
>JAAELM010000257.1 GCA_024226635.1 Oceanicoccus sp.
AAGGCAATCAGGGCCAATGGCCAGACTATCTGACTGGAAATGTGCAATATGGTCGTCGTTTCAAAGCATTTTGTCTCTACCTGATGAACTATCAACTACTGCCCTATGAACGCACGAGTGAGCTGCTGAAAACATTGTTGGGCTATCAGCCCGGTGGCGGCACGTTGCAAAGGATTTTGCAGCAAGCCAACGAGGTGCTTGAGCCGATAGAAGAGGCGATCAAAGCCGCCATTCGAGGCTCTCCCGTTGGGTATGGTGATGAAACAGGTATTCGGGTTGATGGACAGACACAATGGATGCACGTTTTCAGCACTCTCTTTTACACCTATTATTACTGGAGCAAATATCGGGGGCAAAAGGCACATCATGCTGATGGCTTACTGCCCAGCTATGAAGGCATTTTGATGCACGATGCTTACCGTTCCTATTTTGTTCATACCTATAAACATGCCTTGTGCAATGCTCACTTGTTACGTGAATTACAAGCCATTTATGAAGCTGATCAGAGCCAGCGCTGGACTTTACAAATGATGCGCTTGCTTCGAGTGGTCTGGCACTTGGTCAAAAGGGCCAAAGATGCTGCTCAAGTTCAGTTGCCCGCCGACCAGTGTGACCGGATTTTATCCCTGTTCGACAAAATTATTGACCGGGCTGACCAACAAACCCCACGTAACCAACGCAAACCGGGGCAACGCGGCCGGGTAGCCCAATCGGCTTCACGTAATTTACTGGATCGTATGATTGAACATAAAGCAGCCTACCTCCGTTTTGTGACCGATTTTCGGGTTCCTTTTGACAACAATCTGACTGAACGTGACCTGCGGATGAGCAAACTGCAACAGAAAATTTCCGGTTGTTTTCGGACAGAGCATGGGGCTACTATTTTTTGCCGCATTCGTGGCTACATCTCTACTTTACGCAAGCAGGATCATGATCTCTTACCCGCTCTCTTCTCTTTATGGACTAATTCTCCCTTCATGCCTGTGCCTGCTGAGTAAATACGAAAAAAGTTAGAAAAAGCGCAACATCTTGTTAACCACTACCCAAACGCCGGTTATTTACGCTAAAAGCAGATTTTGTAGACTGGCCCAGTTTGAACTGCGTAACTCCTATATAATAAGGGATTGATTATGCGTAATTAGGGCCACGACGTTAATGGCGTGCTGCGTATTGCGTAAATTAGGGTACATCTTTGGTTATTTTACAAATTACGTATAATCGGCTAATGGTTGCTCTGAAAGGTGCAAAAAAGGAGTTTAAGACGTGAACAATTTACACCCGTCCCTGTGGAGGGCGATGACAATTATAATATTAATTACAACCAGCCTGGCCTGCGCCATACCTGG
>JAAELM010000258.1 GCA_024226635.1 Oceanicoccus sp.
GATGCTAATACTCACCAGAAAAATTGGCCAAATTATTACATTAGGTGATGATATTAGATTAACCGCTTTAGACGTTCAGGGATGCCAGGTCCGGCTGGGGTTTAAAGCCCCAAAGAGGCAGGGATCCACCGGCAGGAAATCTATGATCGTATACAAGCTAAATCGCCGTGTTTTGATGGTCGCATAAACTAGTCTTTATGATATGTTTTTATATATCATTGTTGTGCTGTTTGGTATGTTGTGATATGTTTTTGCAGATATTGTGTAAACTTAGATATAGAAAAGAATATCAAGAATGACTTATAACAATGATCAAATACTGGAAGCGCTACGAGAGGCGCGGGCGCGTAAGGGGCTTAGCCAACGGGAGTTGAGTGCGCGCTCTGGTGTGCCCCAAAGCCATATCTCTAAGATTGAGGCGGGTGGTGTTGATCTGCGTATATCCAGCTTGATTGCTTTGGCCCGTGTGTTGGATTTGGAGCTGTTTTTAGCACCTAAGAAGTCTATGCCGGCTATTAAGTCGATTATGCGCTCTGCTGTGGGCGGAGATGATTTGGAAGCGGTATCGCCTGTTTATAGTCTGGATGGTGACGCGGATGAGTAGTGTTTCGACATTGAATGTTCTGCTCTATGGCCAGCTGATAGGGACGATTACCAACGTTGGGCATGACAGAACATTATTTGCGTTTACGGATGACTATATCAGCGATGAAGCGCGACCTGTTTTAAGTTTGGGGTTTAAGGACTCTTTGGGTGGTTTGATTACGGATTTTAAGCCGACACAAACTAAGCTTACGCCGTTTTTCTCGAACTTATTGCCAGAAGAAACGATGCGTCATTATCTGGCGGAACGCGCGAATGTTAATCCGGCGCGCGAGTTTTTTTTACTGTGGGTGCTCGGGCAGGACTTGCCCGGTGCGATAACTGTCGTACCTGCCGAAGGTGAGACCCTGCCACCGAATGTGCATGAAGAGGTGGAAGAGGGGGAGCCATTAGAACAGCCAATGCGGTTTTCACTGGCTGGGGTGCAGTTGAAGTTTTCAGCGGTGCAGCAGGCGGCAGGTTTGACCATCCCAGCCTCTGGAACAGGTGGCTCCTGGATTGTGAAATTGCCATCGTCACGCTTTGAAGCCGTACCAGAAAATGAATTTGCCATGATGGAATTAGCGCGGATGCTGGGTATGGATGTACCAGAGACGCAGCTACTTTCTATCGACCAGATCGGGGGTATCCCGGAAGGTATTGGACGATTTGGGGATAGTGCTTTTGCGATTAAGCGTTTTGATCGCAGTGCTGATGGGCAGGCTATTCACATGGAAGACTTTGCGCAGGTCTTTGGGGTATACCCGGAAGCCAAATACAAGAAAGCCAGTATGCGTAATATCGCTCAAGTTATAGGCCTGGAAGGGCATGAGGGTGATGTGGTTGAGTTTATCCGTCGCTTGGTGTTTAACACGCTGATCGGCAATGCGGATATGCATCTTAAGAACTGGTCGGTGATATATAACGATAAGCAAAGTGCCTCAATAGCGCCAGCTTATGATTTTGTTTCAACTATTGCTTATATTCCTGATGATAGTGCATCGCTGAAAGTCAGCCGCACTAAGAAGTTTAGTGAATTTACGTTGGATGAGTTGTCGCACTTGGCCGCTAAAGCCATGCTGCCAGAAAAGCTAGTATTGGATACGGCGCGTGAAACGGTTTTAGCCTTTCACGAAGTCTGGCATCGTGAGAAGACAAATTTACCTCTTACGAAGGATATGATTGAGGTAATTGAAAAACATTTACAAAACGTGCCTTTGGCAGGCACGGGCGTATAATACGCCACAATTTAATCGCTCTGGATTGATTACAAATACGGGAGGCTTTGCTGGCTGCAGGCCTTGGTAAACTACTTGATAATCAGGGCTTAGAGTTAACTTTATTCTTGTGCAAATCTTTGTACAAGTTGGGAATTTAGATACATGGCTGAAGCCAATTTTATTAATGAAGTCAATAAACGACGCACGTTCGCTATCATCTCGCACCCGGATGCCGGTAAAACCACCATTACCGAGAAGCTACTGTTATTGGGCCAGCTTATTCAGGTGGCAGGTACCGTAAAGGGCAAAAAGTCTGACCGCCATGCCACCTCAGACTGGATGGGCATGGAGCAGGAGCGGGGTATCTCGGTAACATCATCGGTGATGCAATTCCCTTATAAAGAGCGCACCGTCAACCTGCTGGATACCCCGGGGCACGAAGATTTCTCTGAAGATACCTATCGTACCTTAACCGCCGTAGATTCTGCCCTGATGGTGGTTGACGGCGCCAAGGGTGTCGAGGCCCGCACCATTAAATTAATGGATGTCTGTCGCCTGCGTGATACCCCTATCCTTAGCTTTGTGAACAAAATGGACCGCGATATTCGCGACCCTATTGACCTGTTAGATGAAATTGAAAAGGTGCTGTCCATTCAAGGGGCGCCCATCAACTGGCCGATAGGTATGGGTAAAGAGTTTAAAGGAGTCTATAACCTCTATACCGATATTATTCATGTATTCCAGCAAGGCCAAAGCAATGTTATTGCCGATGATATTCAAATACAGGGTCTTGAGAGTGACGAAGCCAAAAAGCTGCTGGGTGTTTATTACGAAGATTTTGCCGAAGAGATAGAGTTGGTACGTGGCGCTAGCCATGAGTTCGATCTGGACGCTTATTTAGCCGGTACCTTAACGCCAGTGTTTTTTGGTACGGCCTTGTCCAATTTTGGTGTACGTGAAATGCTGGATGGTTTTGTGGAGTGGGCTCCGTCGCCATTGGCAAGGGAAACGGCCAGCCGGGAAGTTGCCCCCGACGAAGAAAAATTCAGTGGCTTTGTATTTAAGATTCAAGCCAATATGGACCCCAAGCACCGCGACCGTATTGCCTTTATGCGTATTTGCTCTGGTACTTATACCAAGGGTATGAAAATGAAACATGTGCGTATTGCCAAAGACGTAAAAATTGCCGACGCAGTGACCTTTAAAGCCGGTGAGCGAGAAGCGGTGGAGATGGCACGCTCTGGTGATATTATCGGCTTGCATAACCATGGCACCATTCAGATTGGTGACACTTTCTCCGAGGGTGAAGAGTTAAAGTTCACCGGTATCCCGCATTTTGCACCGGAAATGTTTCGCTTAATTCGTCTTAAAGATCCGCTAAAAGCCAAGGCTTTGCAAAAAGGTTTACAGCAGTTATCGGAAGAAGGGTCTACACAGGTCTTTATGCCGGTCAGCAATTCCAACTTAATTGTGGGTGCGGTTGGTCAGCTGCAATATGAAGTGGTCGCCTACCGTTTAAAAGATG
Organism: Oceanicoccus sp.; assembly: GCA_024226635.1. Taxonomy (GTDB): domain Bacteria; phylum Pseudomonadota; class Gammaproteobacteria; order Pseudomonadales; family Dasaniaceae; genus Oceanicoccus. Next base: position 3,328 of record JAAELM010000258.1, read on the forward strand.
AGTATAAAGTTGAAGCGATCTATGAGCCGGTCAGTGTGTATACCGCCCGCTGGATTGAATGCGATGACGAGAAAATGCTGAGCGAATTTAAAAGGAAAGCGGCAGAAAATTTGGCGATAGATGGCGGCGGTCACCTTACTTACTTAGCGCCAACTCGCGTTAACCTGCAATTGATGGAAGAGCGTTGGCCTGATGTGCAATTCAGGGCAACCAGAGAGCATTAATGTCCTCCACCCCGCAGTCATCTCTCTACAGCCTGGGTTTACCCATGTGGTCGAACCGGCAATGGATAGGGAGCTTGTTTCCTGCGGGCGCTAATAGTAAAAATTTTCTTCAGCACTATTCATCAGTCTTCAATAGTGTTGAAGGCAATACCACCTTTTACGCACTGCCTACGCAAAGCACTGTAGCCAGCTGGAAATCACAGACCCAGCCTGACTTTCGTTTTTGTTTTAAACTACCCAGAAAAATCACCCACGAAAATTATTTGCGCTACTGCGGTGTTGAATTGTCTGAGTTTCTTAAGCGGCTTGAGCCCCTGGGAGATAATCTGGGGGCGTTTATGATTCAGTTGCCGGATAGTTTTGCTCCCGAGCAGTTGCCTGATCTACAGCGTTTCCTAAAAGAGCTACCCAGTGACTATAGTTTTGCGGTTGAAGTCAGGCATCGTGATTTTTTTAATCGTGGTGATGAGGAAAAGACTCTGAATCAGACCCTGCATAACTTTCAGGTAGATAGAGTGTGCTTTGATAGCCGTGCCCTGTTTAGCCGCCCGGCGATTACTGAGCAGGAAAAAGACGCGCACCGTAAAAAACCTCGTTTGCCTGTGCATGCTATCCCTACAGCAAAGCACCCTATTATCCGCTTTGTTGGCGGAGCTGATTTTCATCATAATCAGCAATATTTGCTGCCCTGGGTTAACAAGATAGCCGAATGGCAACAGCAGGGCATTCAGCCAACCGTTTTTATCCATACGCCGGATAATATTGGCGCGCCAGAACAGGCCGCTATGTTTCATCAGTTATTGGATGGCTTACCGGGGTGGCAGCCTCTGGCCAAAACAATTAAAGATGAAACTCAGTTAGCGATCTTTTAATATGGTTGCACTCTATTCATTCTCTGCGAAGTAAAGCAAAAACACTATGCGCCTGGATAAATACTTAACGGCGGTTACCGATCTTTCTCGAGCCGAATCCAAGAAGATACTGAAATTCAATAGGGTGACCGTTGATGGTGCCAGGGTGACTGACCCTCGCACCCATGTTGAAGAAAGTGCAGAGGTGGCCATTGATGGTGAAGTGCTGCGTGCTGCCACCGCAAGATATTTTATGCTGCACAAACCCCTGGGTTACGTCTCTGCCACTAAAGACCGTGAGCATCTTACGGTGCTGGAATTATTCGACGAAGATAATCTCGACCAATTACATATCGCCGGGCGGCTGGATATTGATACCACCGGCTTGCTATTACTGACCGACGACGGGCAGTGGTCTCATCGAGTAACTTCCCCAAACCGCGATTGCCAAAAAACGTATCTACTGGAAACTGCAGACCCTATTACCGATGAAGCGGTCGCAAAAATTGAGCAGGGTATTCATTTGGATAATGAAAAACGCCCCACAAAACCTGCTCAAATGGAAGTGGTTGATGTGCAAACGGCAAGGCTTACGATCAGTGAAGGAAAATACCATCAAGTAAAACGTATGTTGGCGGCGGTAGGTAATAAAGTTGAAATGCTTCACCGTGAACGCATAGGTCATATTGTACTGGATGAAGATTTGATGCCGGGTGAATATCGCGCCTTGACACCTGAAGAGGTGGCCAGCCTATGAAGGATTTAGCGTGGCAGTTATTGCAACCGGCATTGCAGCAGCAGGGGAATGGGCAAGCACTCTGGCTGGTGGATGAAAATATCACTGAGCAGGATATTGCCAGTATAACCCCGGCGAAAAATTTGCAGGTGATAAGTAACCGCTATGATGTGTATTTGGCACTGCAAAAAAAAGGTTTTAAGGCGGCCTTATCAGATTATGATTTTTCCGGTTTCGAGCTGAGCAGCTTTGATGTTATCTACTATCGCGTTTCTAAAGAAAAAGCCGTTGTCCATCATATTATTAATGCTGCTGCCCGGTATTTAAAACCGCAGGGTGAGTTGCTGCTGGCAGGTTATAAAAACGAAGGCATTAAAACCTACGTAAGCAAGGCTGCGGCCTTATTAGGCTGCCCTGCAGATAAACAGCGCGGCCCCCAAAGCACCCTGTTAGCAACACTGACTCGCGAAGCTATTGCTGCTGACCCACTGGACGATAAAAACTATACCGAATTTTCCACGGTGGTTGCTGGCGACCTGTCTTTTATTAGCAAGCCGGGTATATTTGGCTGGAATAAGGTTGATCAGGGTAGTGTTTTTTTAATCGATACCTTAGCCAATTATCTGGGAATATTTGAAACATTGCCCGAGCAGGTTATTGATTTAGGCTGTGGCTATGGGTTTTTATCCGTCATGGCGCATCAGTTTTTATCGGCTGATTATCTGGCCACGGACAATAATATTACGGCGATTAATGCCTGTAAGCAGAACTTTGCCAAACATAAGCTTAGTGGTGAAGTGCTGATTGATAACTGTGCAGAAGCTATTTCAAAGCAAGCGGATTTGATTATTTGTAACCCGCCTTTTCATCAAGGGTTTGATATTGAAGGTGATCTTACCCGTCGTTTTTTGCAGACTTGCAAACGTTTGTTAGCACCGGGCGGGCGAGGCTTGTTTGTGGTTAACAGTTTTATTCCCCTGGAAAAAAAAGCCGCGCCGTTATTTTCCAGCGTTGAGACGGTTGCCAGTAATAAAAGTTTTAAAGTGATTGCCCTGGCTTTGTAAACCTCTATTTATTCAGGTTGGAAGCAAACTGTTGGTACTCACAGGATTGGCGGCTTCAAGGGGCTTTAGCGGTAAAAATGGCTCTGCGCGGGGCGGGGTAACCTTCAATGGTTTTACTGTGATTTTCAGGGTCTAAAAACTGCTCCAGTGAATGGAAAGTCATCCACTCTGTGCTGCGCTGCTCCTCGATAGTGGTGTCTGTTACATTGACTAGCTTAATATCCTTAAAGCCGACCTTTTTTAGCCATCGCATCATGGTGGGGCAGCTGGGTAAAAACCAGACATTGCCCATCCGTGCATAGCGGCCTTCGGGCACCAGTACTTCGCCTTCATCTCCTTCAATGACCAGGGTTTCTAATACCAGTTCGCCGCCACTGGTTAAACTATCACGCAGTTCCATCAAGTGGTCAAAGGGTGAGCGGCGGTGATACAGCACACCCATGGAAAAAACACTATCAAAGAACCTTAGCTTTTCCGGTAGGTGTTCAATGCCCATTGGCAATACGGTGACGCGATGATCCTGAATATATTTTTGCAGGGTAAAAAACTGCACAATAAATAAAGGGGTGGGATCAATACCTATCACCAGATCTGCACCTGCGCCGCGCATACGCCAGCAGTGGTAGCCACTGCCACAGCCGATATCCAATACCTTTTTGCCCTGCAAGGGTTCGATATGATCTTTTAAACGATCCCATTTCCAATCGGAGCGCCACTCGGTATCAATCTCTACATCAAATAGATTAAAGGGGCCTTTGCGCCAGGGGTGCAGGCCCTGTAACTGTTGTTTGAAGTCGCTGTGCTGTTCAGCCGTTAGAGCATTTTCATTGGTGAGTTGAATAGCGGTCTGGTTTAAATCGTAAGCGGCTGTCGGCCAGTCGGGTAACTGTGCTAATACCGATTTCCAGCGCGGTAAGTCGCCATAGCGTTTTTCATCTAAGCCCTTGGCGATTTGGGCCGGCATTTGCTCAAGCCATTGTGCCAGGGCTTCGCGGTTATCATCGTCGCTGTTAAGTTGTTCAATAAAGGGCTGGTAATCAATCATTATTTGATGGCGACCAACGACGCAAAATTAAAACACTGAAACCACACATCCACATTGTTAAAGCCGACTGTTTTTAAACGCTGCTGGTGGGTGACCATGGTTTCGGGGAGTAACACCTTTTCCAGAGCGGTACGTTTCTGGCTGATTTCCATATCGCTATAACCGTTGGCGCGCTTAAAGCTATGGTGTAAATCCGTATTCAGTTCTTGCAGGTGTGGGTCATCAAAACAAAATTTTTCAGACAAGACTAAAATACCGCCGTCGAGCATGCCGTTATAAATTTTTTGCAATAAAGCTTCCCGTTCATCCTTGCTAATAAATTGTAAAGTGAAATTTAACACCACGACTGAGGCGTTTTCGATGTCAACGTCCTGGATATTGGCTTCTACCAACTCAACAGGGGTATTGGCAGTATCCTGGTCAATAATCTGCTGACACTGTTGCTGCATGGCGGCGGAGTTATCCACGGCGATAATTTTACAGTCGCGCCCATCGAGCTGCTGTCGCATCGACAGGGTAGAAGCCCCCAATGAGCTGCCCAGGTCATAACAATGGCTATGGGCCTGGGCATAGCGCTCTGCCAGTACCCCGGTCATAGCGATAATGGTGCCATAGCCTGGCACCGAGCGTTGGATCATATCCGGGAAGACCTGCACCACTTTTTTATCAAAGCTAAAGTTGGTAATAGAGTCTAAGGGCTGTGAGTAAATGGAGTCTTTATCGCTCATTGGGTGGTTGATTTCTGGCCGGGTGGTTTAGGCTGCGGATTCTATCATAAGCCTTAAGTGCTTGGCATAGGGCCCGTCCCGTGGCGCCCTTGCTGGGCTGACTCTCAACAGGCGCCACTATGCCCAAAAAATCCAACCCATTGCCTGATTGTTATCTTCAAGTAAATTCCGTAGAATCTTCTGCACTAATTATCGCGTCTTGTCGGGGTGCTTTGCCCGGAGTTAGCTCTGGAATAAGCTGAGATGGTTTAAGCCAAACCCGTAGTACCTGAACAGGTTAATACCTGCGTAGGAAACAAGTAGTCATGCAGGCAGTTGTTAATGCCTCTTGTCGCTCCGCCAGGCCGCTCCTTAATTGTTTGCCATGATGGAGTGACCACTCAATGTCCAAGTCTACCAGTAACATTCAAAAGCTTAGTGAAACAGCTAAAGTTGATGAGCTATCGACTCAACCTTTCCCCAATTCTGAAAAGATTTATATCGAGGGTAGCCGTCCGGACGTACGGGTAGCGATGCGGGAAGTCAGTCTGTCACCCACCCATCTGCAAGATGGATCGCTGGAAGATAATCCATCGGTGCGTATCTATGATACCTCCGGTGTTTATACCGACCCCTCGGTATCGATTGATGTGCGTACAGGCCTTGACCCTATGCGGGCCGGCTGGGTTGCCGAGCGCAACGACACCGTAGAGCTGGATCGTTTTACCTCGGAATATACCCGTCTTCGCGACCAGAATATTACTCTTGAGACCTTGCGCTTCGATCATATCAGCAAGCCACGCCGCGCCTTGCCCGGCAAAAATGTTACTCAGTTACACTATGCCCGCCAGGGAATTATTACACCGGAAATGGAATATATTGCCATTCGGGAAAACCTGGCGCTGGAAGAAAAAGCGGTAGAAGAGGCCGCTAAAGACCAGCACCCCGGGATGAATTTTGGCGCCAATACCCCCAAATTTATTACCCCGGAATTTGTTCGCAGTGAAGTGGCCGCAGGCCGTGCCGTTATTCCTGCCAATATTAACCACCCTGAATCCGAGCCAATGATTATTGGCCGTAACTTCCTGGTAAAAATTAATGCCAATATTGGCAACAGTGCAGTGACTTCTTCCATTGAAGAAGAGGTAGAGAAAATGGTGTGGTCAACCCGCTGGGGTGGCGATACCGTAATGGATTTATCCACCGGCAAAAATATTCATGAAACCCGTGAGTGGATTGTACGTAATTCGCCCGTGCCTATTGGTACAGTACCCATTTACCAGGCACTGGAAAAAGTGGATGGTGTGGCCGAGGATTTAACCTGGGAAATTTTCCGCGATACGCTGATTGAACAGGCGGAACAAGGGGTGGATTATTTTACTATTCATGCCGGCGTACTGTTGCCCTATGTGCCCATGACTGCCAAGCGCGTTACCGGTATCGTTTCCCGCGGTGGTTCCATTATGGCGAAGTGGTGCTTGGCTCACCACAAAGAAAATTTCCTCTACACCCACTTTGAAGATATCTGTGAAATTCTTAAAGCCTATGATGTGACTTTCTCGCTGGGTGATGGTTTGCGTCCGGGTTGTATTGCCGATGCCAACGATGAAGCGCAATTTTCAGAACTGCGTACGCTGGGTGAATTAACCAAGATTGCCTGGGAGCATGATGTTCAGGTCTTTATCGAAGGCCCCGGTCATGTGCCCATGCATATGGTGAAAGAAAATATGGACGAGCAGTTAAAACACTGCCATGAAGCGCCGTTCTATACTTTGGGGCCACTGGTGACCGATATATCGCCGGGCTATGATCATTTTTCCTCGGGTATTGGCGCCGCTATGATTGGTTGGTATGGCTGTGCCATGCTCTGTTATGTAACTCCCAAAGAGCATTTGGGACTGCCTAATCGCGATGATGTTAAAGAAGGTATTATCACCTATAAGATTGCCGCCCACTCAGCGGATTTGGCCAAGGGGCATCCCTCTTCTCAAATACGCGATAACGCTTTGTCCAAGGCGCGCTTTGAATTCCGTTGGGAAGACCAGTTTAACCTGAGTCTCGACCCGGATCGCGCGCGGGAATTCCACGATGAAACCCTGCCGAAAGAGTCCGCCAAAGTCGCGCATTTTTGTTCGATGTGTGGCCCCAAATTCTGCTCGATGAAAATCACTCAAGAGGTCCGTGATTACGCGGCCCAGCAAGAGGCAGAAAAAGAAGCGGCTGAAGGTATGAACGAAATGTCGGAAAAGTTTCGCTCTGAAGGCAGCGAGCTTTATAAAGAAGTGTAGTGACGCCCATGGTGACGCAAACAGGTTTACAGATTGGTATTGCCGGCGCCGGTATTATGGGGCGGCTGCTGGCGTGGCAGCTGCAACGTGCTGGCCACCAGGTCAGTCTGTTCGATAAAGACCCGGCGGATTTTGGCGGTGCTGCCGCCTATACCGCTGCCGGTATGTTAGCGCCCTACAGTGAACTTGAGTCAGCAGAGAGCTTGATTTACCAATTGGGCCAGCGGGGTTTATCGCTTTGGCCTGAGCTGGTGGCGTCACTGGATGCTGAAGATTGTTTTTTTCAGCGCGGCAGTTTGGTAGTAGCCCATCAACAAGACCAGGCAGACTTACAACGGTTTAATTTAACCCTGCAGCGAAAAATCCCCGACGATTCTTCTGTGCGTCTATTGAACCAGACTGCCCTGGCAGACTGTGAGCCTGATCTGGCGACGCAATTCCAACAGGCGACCCAGCTGGCTGATGAGGGCTGGCTATATCCGCGAGAAATTATGCGCAAGCTGGCCGAGCAGTTAATGGCTGGCGGCGCCAACTGGTATGCCAATACCGCGATAGAAAAAATAGGGCCGCAACAGTTACATACAGTCGATCAGCAATTCCATTTTGACCTGGTGATTGATTGCCGGGGTCTGGGTGCGAAACAGGATATTGAAAAACTGCGCGGTGTGCGGGGAGAGTTATTGTGGGTACACGCTCCTGAAGTGACTATTAGCCGGATGGTGCGTTTGATGCACCCTCGTTATCGTTTGTATTTGGTGCCACAAAAAGACCAGCAATATATTTTGGGTGCCACTCAAATAGAGAGCGATGATAACAGCGCTATTAGTGTGCGCTCGGCGCTGGAATTATTATCGGCCTTATATGCCATTCATCCGGGCTTTGCCGAAGCGCGCATTACTGAAACCAAAACCAATTGTCGGCCGGCACTGATGGATAACTTGCCGTTAATCAGTACGGCCGATGGTTTGATCAGGGTCAATGGCTTGTTTCGTCACGGTTGGTTATTAGCGCCAGCACTGGCTGAAGAAGTGCTTCGTTATGTGCAAACCCAAACCATTGCCGAGTCGCAGTTTCCATCGATTTATAATGAAGGGCGGGTAAGTTAATCGTGATTACGATTTTTTTAAATGATCAGGTGACGGAGATTGTCCCTGAGCAATCCATCCAGCAGATGATTGCCGGTTTATCCGATAAGCCAGACAATTTTGCCATTGCTGTTAATGAAAACTTTGTACCCAAAACAGAGTACGACCAATTATTATTGCAGCAGGGTGACCGTGTTGAATTATTGGTGCCAATGCAAGGGGGATAACGATGTGGACCTTGGCTGATAAAGAAATCAATAGCCGCCTGTTTATTGGCTCGGCACTGTATCCATCGCCACAAATTATGGTGGATGCCATTGCGGCCTCCGGCGCTGATGTGGTGACCGTATCATTGCGGCGGCAATCGCAGGAACAGGATGGGGGCAATATTTTTTGGCAAAGTTTGCGCGACCTGGATATTCATATTTTACCCAATACCGCCGGTTGCCACTCTGTCAAAGAAGCTATTACCACGGCACAAATGGCCCGCGAAGTATTTGATACCCCGTGGATTAAGCTGGAAGTAATAGGGGACGAATATAGTTTGCAGCCCGACCCCTTTGCCTTATTGGAAGCCACAAAAGAATTAATTGCCCAGGGCTTTGAAGTGTTCCCCTATTGCACCGATGATTTGGTGCTTTGTGAAAAGTTGGTAGAAGCCGGCTGTCGTATTTTGATGCCCTGGGGTGCGCCAATCGGTACCGGTAAAGGCTTAATTAACCCCTATGCCTTAAAAAATTTACGTCAGCGCTTGCCGGATATTACCCTGGTGGTTGATGCTGGCATTGGCGCACCCTCCCATTCTGCTGAGGCTATGGAAATGGGTTACGATGCGGTATTACTAAATACCGCTATCGCCCAATCTCCTGACCCGGTAACCATGGCTACGGGTTTTAATCATGCCCTTAAAGCAGGCCGGGCAGCTTACGAAGCCGGCTTAATGCCTGAACGAGATTTGGCCCAGCCCAGCACGCCGACTATCGGTACGCCATTTTGGCACCAAAGTTAATGTCGCCTGTGAAAACACATTCTTATATAGCCAGGCGAGCCAGCAAGCCGGTGGTGCTATGTATTGCCGGCAGTGATAGTTCCGGCCTTGCGGGTATCCAGCAAGATGTCAAAACCTGTGAAGCTTTGGGTGTTCATGCGGCTACGGCGATCACGGCTATTACTGCGCAAAATAATCAGCAACTATTTTCTATTAATCCGGTTGCTATCGATAAACTTGAGCAGCAAATTGATGCGGCGCTGGCGTTAAAGCCACAGCTGATAAAAATTGGTTTATTAGTTAATGCCGAACAGGTTCAGCTTTTAGTCGATAAATTATCTGCGCTATCCATCCCGATTGTTTACGATCCTGTGCTAGCAACCTCCAGTGATGGTGATACTTTCGATAAAAGCGCACTGTCGCTTTTGCGGGAGAAATTGCTGCCACTGTGTACAGTGCTTACCCCTAATATTCCAGAAGCAGAGCAGATCTTATCCCAGACGATTACCGGCCCCGAAACACAGCAGGCAGCCGCAAAGTCTTTGGCTGAGGGTGGTGCCCATTGGGTGGTACTTAAAGGTGGGCATTTGGAAGGTGAGCAGGCTAGTGATTACTGTTATAACGCTGCGCTGAATTTTTATGTATCACAACCCCGGGAAAAAACACTCCATAGCCGGGGCACAGGTTGTGCTTTTGCATCGGCTATAGCCAGCGCCTTAGCCTTAGGCTATGAGGTTAGAGATGCCCTGGTGATTGCGAAAATGGTGATTCAACAGGGCTTGATTAACGCTCGTTCTGTCAATGATGAAAAAGGAGCTGTAGCTGTATCCGGGTTTCCTTCAGCTTATTGGCCCACTTATTCAACGTCAGTAGCGAATCAGCAGGTAGCCTTAAACTTTTTACCCTGTGTTGATTCAGCACGACCAGAACTGGGCTTATATCCTGTGGTAGATAGCGCTGACTGGCTGGAGCAATTACTGCCAACTGGAGTGAGTACAGCCCAATTACGCGTAAAAAATTTAACCGGCCAGGCATTGGCGGACGAAATAGAGCGGGCCGTTGCCATCGCTAAAACATTTGATTGTCGTTTATTTATTAATGATTACTGGCAATTAGCGATTGAGAAAAAAGCCTATGGTGTGCACCTGGGCCAAGAGGACTTATTAACCGCCGACCTGAATGCAATTAGCCAGGCGGGACTGCGTTTGGGTTTAAGCAGCCATAGTCATTTTGAGGTGGCTCGAGCTCGGGCGATTCAGCCATCCTATATCGCCTGTGGCCCCACCTTTGCAACCACCACCAAAGCTATGCCATGGGTGCCGCATGGGCTGGAAGGCTTACAGTATTGGGCTGGCAGTCTCGACTATCCTTTGGTGTCTATTGCGGGCATTGATGAGCATAATATCAAGGCTGTAGCGGCCACCGGTGTCTCAGGTATTGCAATGATTACTGCGATTACGCTGGATAAAGATCCCAAGGCGAAAACACGGCGATTGATGCAGGCGATTGCTGAGGGCAGGCCACTATGACGGCCTTCGATAGCCAGGGTGAATTTTCTGCCGCAGAGTGGCAGCGCTATCAGCGTCATATTCAGTTAGGCGATTTTTCAGTGGCCGGTCAGCGGGCGCTAAAACAATCAAAGGTATTGATTGTCGGTGTGGGTGGTCTTGGTTGCCCCGCTGCGCAGTATTTAGCGGCGGCGGGGGTGGGTCATTTAACCCTGGTTGATGACGACCGTATTAGCTTGTCGAATTTGCAGCGACAGATTTTATTTACTGAACAGGATATTGGGCAGTTAAAATCTACCGTGGCAGCAGCGCGTTTATTGGAGCTCAATAGTGCTATTACTATTCACGCGGTAGAGCAGCCTTTAACGGAGAATAATGCTGGCCAGTTGATTGCGTGCCATGATTTAGTGATCGACTGTACGGATAATTTTCATACGCGATATCTTTTGAACGACCTTTGTCACGACAATAAAAAGCCCTGGATTTACAGCAGTGTGCTGGGTTTTTCGGGGCAGCTGGCTATGTTTGTGCCCGGTGGCGCGTGTTTTCGTTGTCTATTTCCTGAAGTCAGCGAAGTGCCGGATTGCAACCAGGCGGGTGTGTTGGGTGTTGTACCGGGTATGCTGGGAGTATTGCAAGCGTTGGAGGCGATTAAGTATATCGCCAGATTGCCGGGTGTTATTGCCAATCAGTTGGCCCAGGTTAATGCGCTGGATTTTCGATTTAAAACCTTTAATTTGAAAACGTCGCCTGGCTGTTTATTATGCCAGGGGGACGCTGGCCCCGACAATTTCCGTAAAGATTATCAGCCCGTTTGCAGCAGGCCTGATGCCGTTGATCGCGGGTTAGGGCCAGCGGAATTTATTGCAAGGATAAACCAGCCTGGTATTCGCTTAATTGATGTGCGCTCGCAGGTGGAGCACCAGGCCTTTAATATTGGTGGCGAAGTTATTCCGGTGGATGACCTTATCGCAGCTGGTCTACCTTCGGCGCTGGATAGTGATGCTCAGTATTTGTTGTACTGTCAAAGTGGTTTGCGCAGTAGTAAGGCCGTTAGTTATATGCAGTCACAGGGCGTTGACGGGGTGTGGTCGCTATCCGGTGGCATTGCCGCATTGCTTGAAAGCAGCGACGATTTGCAATAAATCGTCGCCGTTCTATTTGGCTGGCTTTTTCGCTTTCCGTTTTTTCACTTTTGCTGTGCTATCGGTTTTTTTGCCTTTACCGACTTTGTCTTTAACTTTGCCGCCAGCGTTTGATGCGCCCTTTTTCTTTTTGGGCGGTTTGGCTTTGCTACCTTTGTCTGCTGTACTTTCCTCGGCCATAAAAATCGTTTTATTGCAGATACGCACTTTTTTCAGTGTGTTAAGCATATCCTTTGGCATGCCTTCAGGCAGGTCAACCGTTGAGTGGTTGTCATGTAGTTTGATATGACCTATATGGTCGCCATCAATGCCGGTTTCATTGGCAATAGCGCCCACTATATTGCCGGGCGTAACACCATCGTCACGGCCCACTTCGATTCTGTAGCGCACCATATTGATATCGGTTTTATTACGCTTGCCTTCTTCTCTTTTGCGAGCAGATTTTCTGTTGTCGTTGCGCTCCGGTTTATCAAAGCTGTCCCGCTGGTTTTTTCGTTTCGGTTCATCTTTGACTTCAAGCGGTTTATCTTTTTGTAATAGATAAGCCAGTGCACAGGCAATATCTTCCGCAGAGCGATCTGCTTCAATGCTATATTCGGAAAGCACCTGATGGAAAAAATCCAATTTTTGATTTTCCAGTGCTTCAGTTAGTTGTTGTTTAAACTGTTCTATACGTTTACTAGAGACTTCAACGCCAGAGGGCAGCTCCATTTTAGCAATAGGCTGGCGGGTCGATTTTTCTATCGCTTGCAACAGGCGCTTTTCACGGGGCGCTACAAATAATATCGCCTTACCTTCTCTACCGGCACGACCTGTGCGACCAATGCGGTGTACATAAGCTTCCGGGTCGTAGGGAATATCAAAGTTTAAAACATGGCTAACACGTTCAACATCGATGCCTCGGGCTGCGACATCGGTAGCCACAATAATATCGAGTTGTTTTTTCTTGAGGCGGTTGATAGTGCGTTCACGTAACGCCTGATTCATATCGCCGTTTAATGCTGATGCGGAGTAACCACGGGCTTCCAGTTTTTCTGCCAGCTCGGCGGTGGCGGTTTTAGTGCGTACAAAAATAATCATCGCATCAAAACTATCGGCTTCAAGAATTCTGGTAATCGCGTCGAGCTTACGCTCAAAGCCATTAACGATAAGATAGTTCTGCTCTATTTTGGCGGCGGTAGTGGACTCTCTGGCAATGCTGACTTCTTTTGGATTATTCAGGTAGCGGTCTGCCACTTTGCGAATCGGCTTGGGCATGGTGGCTGAAAACAATGCAACCTGACGCTCCTTGGGGGTGTGTTCTAAAATCCACTCTACGTCATCGATAAAACCCATGCGTAACATTTCATCAGCTTCATCTAATACCAGGCTCGTTAAACCTTCCAGCTTCAGGCTGCCGCGGCGCAGGTGATCCATAATACGCCCGGGCGTACCTACCACCACATGAACACCGCGTTTGAGTTGGCGCAATTGCCCGCTCATATCCTGGCCGCCATAAATGGGCAGTACATGAAACCCCTTCATTTGGCTGGCGTAAGTTTGAAAGGCTTCGGCCACTTGAATGGCTAGCTCACGGGTAGGGGCTAGCACCAGTGTTTGCGGGGTTTTCAGTTTGATGTCGATTTTGCTTAGCAGCGGTAAAGCAAAGGCCGCTGTTTTACCGGTACCGGTTTGGGCAACCCCAAGCAGGTCATCACCATTTAACAGGTGCGGAATACTGGCGGCTTGAATCGGCGAGGGCTGCTCATAGCCGACATTATCAATGGCTTTTTGCACGGGAGCGGCTAACGCCAGGTCTTTAAAACTGGTGGTTTCGGGGGCTGACATGAATGTTCTCGATAGTTGGTGTGACGCTGTTTGGCCCCACCGGAAGTGTGGCGGCGGATTATACGGCCTTTGGGGCTTTTCGGGAAGCTTAGCTTAGGGGGATTTTGATGTGAATTTTGCCGCCTGTTACCTGTTCGCCTTTTTTGGCATCAAACACCAGCTCAGCGTTGTAGCTAACAGCGGTTTTGTCGCTATCTTGTTTGGGAATGAAGATACCGGTTTTTGAGGTCTGTTGGCTACTAAGGGGTTGTTCCAGGCTGTCGAGGGCAGGCAAACTCAGGTTTAGCTTGGGCTGCGGGGCCTCGGCTTTGGGTGCTGTGGCAATAAGGGTAGGGGTAGTAGAGGCTGTGCGAACGACTTTAGCAGTAGTGCTGGGTACCATTGCGGCCTGTGTAGGCGCGATGATTTCCATATAAGTCACTAAAAGGGCAAAGGCCAAAGTCAATGTTAGTAATGATCGCATAGGGTCTGTTTGTATTCAGTGTTCTGCGGTTATCGGTTGGTTGAGGTTCGCTTAGCTGATTTGTCGAGCAATTCTAGTCACTTTTGCGGATTTAAAAAGGTAACTAGTTGGCAAAAAATAAACAATATCAAACGCTTGATGGTATTTTTTCGCCTGTCTGTGGTGTATGCCCCAGAGTCTCGGCAAGGGTGATTTCATCATTATGCTGCCGCTTAGACCGGTGATGAGTCTTGATTAAATAACGGATGTTGGCTGTGCAAAAAGCGCTAAAGCGAGACCGCATGAGTTTCGAATTTTAGTGACATATAACGGGCCAGTTAGATAGTTATTAACAATGCTTATAAGCATGAGAGATTTCAATCTATAAAAGGCTAGTAATACTTTTTTTAGGGGAGTATCGTTAAACCGCTAATAACTAAAAACGCAGTAATAACTTGTAGTGCTTGGGAAGAGACACAACAATATTGGTGCTGATTAACAGTTAGCTGTAATGCTGTAGTTATCAGGTTGGCTGCTTGTAAGTGTATTAAGCTTTGCTAGTGCCTACAGGGTAAGTATATGATTTGTTTTTCTGTGTTTTTCATACCAGCTGTTCCCAGCTTGGTATTCTTATTGATTGTTTCATTTTTCATCACTATACATTAACTCTTTACGAGTAATGTAGTTCTCATGTTATTTGCATCATTGCTTTTCAATAGGAAACAAATGGGGTGATATTATGAAAAACAATAGTAATTTATTAATACGATATAGACCTAGTGGGGTGTTGGTAACGGTTACTTTCGCTTTGGTGCTAGCGGCATCTAACACGTTGGCGCAACAAACAGCGGGTGCTAATCAAGTTATAGAAGAGGTGGTCACCATTGGTACTCGTACCCAGGGTCGCTCCGCAGAGGATTTACCAGTACCTGTTGACGTGCTTAATGCTGAAGCTATGGCTAATACCGGTCATACCGAGGTTGGACGTATGTTACAGAGCCTGGCGCCTTCGTTTAACTTTTCAAGTTCGAGTATCAGTGATGGTTCGGATGCCTTGCGCCCAGCAACACTGCGTGGCTTAGGCCCTGACCAAACCTTGGTGTTGATCAATGGTAAGCGTCGTCACCAAGCATCACTGATTCATATTAATACATCGGTAGGGCGCGGTACTGCCGGTGTTGATATGAATGCAATACCCGCAGCGTCGATAAAGCGTATTGAAGTATTACGCGATGGTGCAGCGGCACAATATGGTTCTGATGCTATTGCGGGTGTTATTAATATTATTTTAAAAGATGCTGATGAAGGTGGCAGTATCAGCGGGTCTTACGGTGAGTACAGCGAGGGAGATGGTGAAACCTACAACTTCGATGCCTCTAAGGGTTTTAAGCTCGGTGATGGTGGCTTCCTTAATGCGACCTTTAATTATCGTGATCGCGGTAGAACCAATCGTGCTGGTTTGCAGGGCGCTTGTGCCTATGGTGGTTGTACCGATACCGATATGAATGGTATTGATGAAATTGGTGACCCCAGAGAACTAATTTTTGATCGAGGTAGTTTTAGAATTGGTGATGCCGACTCCGAGCAGTATGCCTTTACTGTGAATGCGGCCTACAATTTGGGCGGTGGCGAGCTTTATGGTTTTATGACGTACTCGGAGCGTGAAAATGAGTCGGGGGCTTTTTACCGAAATCCATCTTCCGGGAGTAGTTCCTATCTAGATGATGGTGACAATGTTATCCCTGATGGTTTTTTGCCGATTATTCATTCCCAAATCGATGATTTTTCGCTAAACATTGGTTATACCATGAAATTTGAAAATGGTATCGACATGGATATTTCCTATACCGACGGTACCAATGAGATTGAGTATGATACCGATAACTCGATCAATTATTCTTATGTAAATTATTTGAATTTTGGTGAGGGACTGAGTGACGATGATATCCGAGCCACGATTCCCCGTAGCGCCGCGGCTTACGGTCTTGAATTAGGTTTGCAAACGATCAATCTGGATTTTAATCAGGGCTTGGGTGATTTGTCGCTGGCTTATGGTTTTGAATTTAGAACGGATAGTTATGAAATTACACCGGGCCAGCCTTATGCTTATGCCGACTTTGATACGGACCCGGCAGATGGCAGTGATTTATATCCACAAAATGCTGGCGGAGCTATTCAAGGTTTTAATGGTATAGCGCCTATTTCGGCAGTGGATGAAGAGCGAGACGTTTATTCATTCTATGTGGATGGAGAATATCAAGTCTCTGCGGATGTGTTGGTAAGTACTGCGGTTCGTTATGATGATTATGACGACTTTGGTGATACCACTAATTTTAAATTAGCGGGTAATTGGACGTTGACCGATACCTTCCGCTTACGGGGCGCCATCAGTACAGGCTTTAGGGCGCCATCCATGCAGCAGTTGTATTTTAATAATATAAGTACCCAGTTTGTTGATGATGGCACAGGTAATTTGGTGGCAGAGCAAAGGGGAACTTATAGGAATGATAGTCAGCTAGCTCAAGATATTGGTATTCCATCGCTAAAAGAGGAAGAGTCTGATAACTATAGCCTGGGCTTTATTTACACGCCGCTAGATCAACTGAGTATCACGTTAGACTTTTATAAAATTGATATTGATGATCGCATCGTCCTCAGTGGTGGCTTGAAAGCTGCTGATGATCCTTCAGGGAATTTGGGTGACGCCTTAGATGCAGCGGGAGCAACTTCAGCTCAATTCTTCCTTAATGGTGCCAATACAGAGACGGAAGGTTTTGATTTAATTACCACCTACTCCGGTATTGAATTGGGTCAAGGTACTTTGGATATTACCTTCGCTGCCAATAAGACGGAAACCGATGTTACAGATATATATACCGGTGGTGGTCTAGCAGCTGTAGACCCAGAAACGGTTTTCACTAGTCAGGATATTTCAATTATTGAGGAGTGGCAGCCAGAAGATAGAATCAACCTATCAGGTTTATATATGCTGGGTAACTGGCAAGCAAACTTGACGCTTAATCGCTTCGGTGAATATACGGTTGAAGATGGTGGTCGACAGACTTATGGTGCTGTTATTGTTACGGACCTTAATGTTCGCTACGCCTTTGATAATGGGCTGAGCTTTAATGTAGGTGGTAATAACATCTTTGATGAGTATCCCGATAAGAACGAGATTGGTAATGGTCGAGGTGGGACCTTGGAAGATGCACCTGGTGGTAATATTATAGTTAGTAGTCCTGGTGTATTTACCTATTCGCGTCGCTCGGCTCCATTTGGTTTTAATGGTGCTTACTGGTATGCGGGAGCTACCTACCAATTCTAAGACTGTTGTTATAGCGTAGAAAGGGGCGATTTATTCGCCCCTTTTTTTATCAATAATTTAATATTACTCATAAGTACATAGGTAGGCCGTTTCGATGGCAACCTTCAATTGAAATTTTTCGTTAGCTTCAACAATAAAGTGCTCGCCAGCATTAAAGGTTTTCCAATTATCACTGCCCGGTAACTTCACCGTAAGCGCACCACTAACAATCGTCATAGTTTCTTTCTGGCTGGTGCCAAACTCAAACTCACCCACAGCCATAACGCCAACAGTGGCGGGCAGGGTTGCAGTTTGAAAAGCGATTGAGGCCACTTTGCCATCAAAGTATTCGTTAACATTAAACATCATCTAGCTCCTGAAATCGGTGTACTGATCAGTGCTATGGGCCATAGCACTGAGCTCAAAAATTGAGGGGCGCGATTATACGTTAAAATTCACAGTAAGAGGGATTAATATATTTGGATCTTATTTGGCTTTGGCAAGCAGTTTGTCCAGTGTATTGGCAAAGGCCTGTTTATCTTTTGAGTCCAGTGGTGGTGGCCCGCCACTGGCTTGTCCTGTGCTACGCATTTCTTCCATAAAATTTCTCATGGTTAATGTCTGTTTGATATTTTGTTCGGTATACAGTGTGCCGCGCGGGTTAATGCCATAGGCGCCCTTGGCAACAATATCTGCGGCTAGCGGAATATCGGCGGTAATAACAATATCTCCAGCTTGAGTTTCCTGGGCTATATGGTTATCTGCCACATCAAAACCTGCGGCTACTTGCACTGATTTAATATACGGCGAGGGCGGGGTTTTTATATATTGGTTGGCGACCAGGGTGACCGGTATTTGTACGCGATTAGCGGCGCGAAATAATATCTCCTTAATGACGTTGGGGCAGGCATCGGCATCGACCCAGATATGCATAACGGATTCCTTTAGTGTTGTTAGTGGTAGAGTTTATCTTTTCGTGCTGTATTACAGTAAATACCGCTCACTTGCCTCTACTAAAATTATTGCGATTGCAGACGTTGCATAAGTTCAAGCAGTTGCGGGTTATTCATAATCTGCTGCTGAATATCCTGGAGTTGCCCAGGGTTATTCTCCAGTTTTTGTAGAACCATATCTCGCAGTTCGGGGTTATTGATCAGGCTTTGCAGCTGAGGGTTGTTCAGCAACTCCTCGGTATCGATACCATCGGTGTTTTGGCTGGCTTGTTCAAGCACTTCTCTAACCGAATCAATACTGAGGGTTTTTGAGCCATTGCTGATAACCGCAGAGCCAGTATTGGAATAAGTAGTCGTTGAGCTGGAACTGCTGATGACCTGACCGTTGCTGATGGTTTGTGAGAACGATTGGGAGAAACCCTGAAAGTTAAGATCTTCACCGTCGGTAATCACGCCGAAGACTTTTTCCCCAAACTGATTGGCGAATTGCTGTAGCGGGTCATTGGGGTCTTGTTTATTGGTTGCCTGCCCAAAGCCCCAAATACCCAACAAAACGATAGCGGCGGCAATAGTGCCATTTAACGTAGCTCCTGCCACTTTACCGCCGACAGAGTCATTATCGACAATGGCCTTAAAAAGCGGGATGACTGAACCAAGTAGTTTAAACGTCGCTGAAACTAATAGGCCGGTGACCAGCATAGTGACAATAAATAGCCCCAAACCACTCATCATTTGCAGGGCAATAGAGGGCAGGGTAATACTGGTGTTTTGGGTGATAAATTCAGCCAGCTGCAAACGATAGCTAAAAGCTACGAAATAGCCTGCAGCGAAGCCCAGTAGCCGGCCAATAACGCCGCTAAAACCAAGCAACATGCCTCGCACGGCAAAGATTAAAACGGCGGTGATTAAAATACCTGAAGCCATAGTTGCTCTCTCTGTGTTTTCCATTGACCTGCATGGATTGGTTTAACCTTGTGATAAAAGTTTCAGAATTAATTCAGCGGTTTCAGTTGGGTGTTCCTGCATAAAACAATGCCCCCCCTCGACCATCAGGCGATCAATAGGGGCATATTGCCTGGCTGCTTTAGCCGCGGTTGCTCTGACAAAGGGGTAGGTTTTTTCCCCAACAATCAGAGTCATTGGCGTAGCCACTTTTTTAGCCGAGGGCCATAATGGGCCTGTTTTTGCTAAAAAAAAGTAAGCTTCAGTTTCTGGTAAGCATTTTAGCTGTGCTCCCTGTTCATCTTCCGCCAGGCAGTGGTCGGTATAGGCTCGCAGGCAGGCATCATCCCACCCTTTATAAATGCCACGGTTGCGCAGCGCTTCAAAGGCGCTTTGGCGGTTGGGCCAGCTGCTGCGACGCTTGAGGGCTTGGCTGAACATTGGATTGTGTTTGGATTGTCCCAGTTGATGCATAAGCCGATTTAATAGCAGCATGAAGGGCGAAAACATCACAGGATCTAGCAAAATCGTGCGGGTAAATAGTTGCGGGCGGTGGCCGACTGTCAGCAGGGTCATAATCGCGCCAAAACTATGGCCCAGGCCATAAAGCGGGATATTGCCTTCCCCCTGCCACTGGCTATTCCATTGGCTATAACTGGCCTCGATATGTTCTACGCTATGTATGGCGCATTGCTGCCAACTAATACTATCCCCTTTATCACTATTGCCATGCCCCTGAGTGTCCATCATCACCAGGTCGTAATGGGGTGCTAATAGCTTCAGCATCGGCTCATAGCATAGGCTGCTAAACCCATTGGCATGGCGGAAATAGATAATGGGTTTACCACTTAAAGGGGTCTGCCAGCCTCTTAGGGTGACATTGTCCGAGGCGGTGAAAGCAAGGGGTTCGAGTTGTTCCAGAAATGTCATAAAGGGTAGTTAGTGGCTAAGGGGGGGCTGATTCTAGCATGCCAGGGGGGTGTTGAGGCCAGGTATGCTCTGGCCTGGTAAAAAATCACTCTGTAATGAATCCAATATGAATCGGGTTTACGTATCTTACTGCAGACAATATTAATAAGGAATAACTATGGACTCAGCCGCTGAACAACCACTTAGCTTTCCCACTATTCCAACTTCAGCCTCAACTTCAGCCTCAACTGCAGTGCCAATTGCATATTCAGATGAAGCAGAGCTTGTTCGCAAAGCGCTGATCGAGGCGGGTTTGGAGACTCCTCTAACCGCAAAACCGTTAAGCCGGGATGAAAAGTACCAGCGTATTCGCGAAGCTATGACTGATGTGGTCAGTGCTCTAGGTCTGGACCTCACCGATGATAGTTTGTGTGAGACCCCCCATCGTATTGCCAAGATGTATGTTGATGAGATTTTCTCCGGGTTGGATTACAGCCAATTTCCTAAAATTACCGCCATTGAAAATAAGATGGGGGTGGAAGAGATGGTTAAGGTAAGTGGCATTAGTTTAGTCAGCACCTGTGAGCACCATTTTGTCACCATCGATGGTGTTGCCAAGGTGGCTTATATACCTGGTGATAAAATTATTGGTTTATCCAAGATTAATCGTATCGTGCGCTTTTTCGCCCAGCGTCCCCAAGTGCAGGAGCGCTTAACTCAGCAGATTTTATTAGCGTTACAAACTTTACTGGAAACGGAGCATGTAGCGGTAAGAATTGATGCCTCGCATTACTGCGTAAAAGCACGGGGTGTTATGGATGCTTCCTCAGTAACCCAAACCACAGCTTTAGGTGGCCAATTTAAAGAAAATGCTATTAGCCGAAAAGAATTTCTGTCTGCTTAATTTTGTTGGTTATTGTTACTCGATTAGCGTAAACGCCGTACTTTAATAGAGCGTTGCCCATCACCCAGTCGCAGCGAATAGCTGCCCATAATGGCTTCAGAGATAGTGGCTTTCATGGGTACAGGTTTGGGTCTGGGTAGGGGCTTGGCTTCAAGTTGGCTCCAGACCTGACCATTGCTGAAGTAAAAAAGCCAGCGGCCGCGGTTGTCCTTTTTGGCTCTGGTAAGCGTGTATTTATAGATTGCAGGCGCTTTATCGGCATTGTTTTTCCCGTACAAATACTTCTCACCGGGTTGTTTTCTCTCGGCACCAGTATTGGCTGGGAGTTCTGGTTGTTTGGGTTTTTCTGCGGGCATGGTGGGTGAAGTGGAGGCTTGTTGATTTAGCGGTGGTGCGAGCTCATCAAAACAGGCCAGACGCTTTACATCGCTTGCTATACGGGAGCAATCCAGCAATCCATTCTGCAAGCCGGAGTTATTAGCAAAACCCAAGGCGGGTACAAGTGCGACGATGGAAATAGTTATTAACCTGAGCATATTGGCCACTCCATACTGTTTAACCCTTATTGAATATTACCTGTTGTTCAGTTAAAAAAAATCCCGCGTACAAGTGTACGCGGGATTTTGTGTATCAAGCTAGCGTTTAAAAGGTTTGCTTGACGCTAACATAGAGTTGACGGCCTCTGGGATCGTGAACCTCGGTGTCAAAGCCTGGACGGTTGTCAATCAGGGATGGATCTTCATCGGTGATGTTAACCACACCTGCAGTAACCGTTGTGTCACCGCCAGCAATCAGCCCTGGGAAGACATAAGAATAGCGAGCGTCATAAGTGGTTTGGCTATCGACAGTCTCGTCCGTCTGGTCATCAGTATAGTCACCAACAAAGCGAGCACTCAGGTTAACGTAGTGGTTGCCATTCATCCAGGTAACTCCACCATTTAGCTTGGTATCTGGTGTGGAGCCGAATGGATTACCAAAGTTACGTGAGTTTTTAACATCGCCAAACTCCGATGAATCATATTCCAGGAACTTGGTCAGTGACAGGTCAAAGATCCAATCACCCTCTGCATTCCAGTCTGGGGCATAGGCAATTTTCACATCTATACCTCTAACATCGGCTGTGCCTCTGTTATCGAAAGACGTGAGTACTGCGTTTATCTGGCCAGTTGCATCACGAAGCACATCCGGGCAAGTGCCAGCGCCGCAGTTATCCACGATTACTTGGGGAGATGCACCGGGAAGAATAAGGTCTTCCAGTTCATAGACCCAGTAATCTACAGATAGGTCCAGGCCATTGTCAGCGGTGTACAGCAAGCCCAGGTTATAGTTTGTTGATGATTGAGGATCCAGGTCATCTGAGCCACCGGTTACTACAGTGGCATTGAAAGTCCCCGCGCCCGGTTGCTGTGGGTCGGTGACTGTGGCATTACCCGTGGAGCCTGAAACTTGCTTAATGGATGGCGCCTGAAATGACGTGCCCCATGAACCCCGTACCGACAAATCGTCGTTGACGTTGTATTTAAAAGCAACTTTCGGGTCAAGCGTAGAGCCACCCTTATCATCATAGTCCTCATAACGTAATGCGAACTGTGTTTCCAGGTCATCACTGACTGACCAGGCCAATTCGGTGAAGAGTGCGATAGCATCCTGGGAACCTTCACTAGGGCTGGTTTCATCAGCTCGGCCACCTTCAAGCACGCCGCTCAGTCCATCAGGGAAGTCTTCGAAGTCTAAGCGACGATATTGAGCGCCTACGGCTACAGCAATACTTTCACTGACTTCGCCGCTCAGTATAGCCTCTGCTACCTGTTGCATGACGCTACCTGTATTGGTTTTAGAGCGAGAGAATTCTTGAAGCACCAGTGACTCATTACCCGCAGTTGTTGCACCGTCTTTGGGGGAAACCAAGTCAGGTGACACTACAGCCGTACCAAAGGGGTTCCAGCGGCCATCATTAATAATCTCCTGAAGCAAATCTACAGCGTAGTTTCTCGGTTCACGACGGGTGTAATCGGAATTGGCCCAGGTGTAGTTAAGAGCCAAAAACCAGTCATTTTTTAAGTCAATATCGAAACCGCTCGAAATACGGCTATTGGTAAAAACCGTTTTAATTTCATCGGCGTTGGGTCCATCACCCAGCACGGTGCCCAGCGGTCTGAATTGACCCGCCAAATCGGTCGCTACCAAAGTGCCGTTAGCCCAGTCTGCGGCATTGGTGGTTGGATCCAAATAAACCGGTTGGTCGCCACCCTGGTCTACCCAAAAGTTGAAGGGATGACTGCCGGGTATAAACATATTGCCGCCTAAGGGGCCGGTACGTAGTACGGCACCACCCAGTGCATCCGTCACCTGATTGCGGGAATGGCTAATTTCAGAATAGAACGAAGCGGATTCTGATATATCAAAATTGAATTTTGAAAATACTTGAAAGCGCTCTTCTTCAGCAATCAGGCGCCGCTGATCGATAAAGTTATAGCGGCAACGGCTACTTGATATAGTACCCTCTGCCTCAAGGCAATCGGCATCGGGAACCCGTGTGGATGAGCTTCCCAGACCGTGAGTTATTGAGCCATCCACCGGATCGGTGGTCGCAGTTGAGTAAGTGCCTGGTGAGCCAGTGCTGGATGAGAACGTCTGATTATCTTCAATCCAGTCGAAATCACCGCGGAAATTGCCGTCTTGTGTGTAGTAGTTTGCGAAAATAGTGAAGTGCCCTTTATCAAAGGCGGCACCAAATGCGCTACTTAACTGCTGTGAGGAATTTGAAGCATCACGCGCTTCGGCGGTGAACTCCAGGCCTTCGAATTTATCCCGGGTTATGATATTGACAACACCGGCCAAAGCTTCTGAGCCATAGGTTGCTGAGGCGCCATCTGTCAGCACTTCTACCCGCTCGATCATGTTGACGGGGTACTGGTTGACATCAGTGAACAACTGTCCGGTATCATCTGGAACGGCGAAAAGACCTGCTCTTCGACCATTAACCAGGGTTAGGGTTGAGCCAACACCTAGTCCACGTAAACTAAATTGGGAAACGCCCTGGCGTTCATTTTGCCGGTTGGCAAGCTGTGAACCGGAGTTAGAAGTAATGCTCTTAAAAACATCCTGTATTTGTACGGCACCGGCATTACCGATCTCCATTTGGCCCACTGTTTGTACTGGGGCGGGGTTATCAAAATCACCCTTTCTGCGAATATTGGAGCCGGTTATTACTACTTCTTCAACCACTGTCTCTTCAGCCGCATATAGGGCTGTAGGCGTTAAGCCCATAGATCCCGCAGCTATGAGCAGGCCCATGGCAATTCTGCTTTTTTTAAATCCAGGCCTTTTCGGATATGTGTTCATAGTGTAAATACCCCTTAGTTATTATTTATGTCCAAATCTATTGTCAAACAACAGTTCTACTGAGTTTCTCAGTGCCCGCATTCTATATCGTGCTATCTTTCAATTACCTTTCAAACTGAAAGGATTTGTAGGGCTTTGGATAAGAGCTCTGTCTGCTCTTATGATTCAGATAGTATAGGGAATCGGCAACGGACGCAGGTTCCCAGACCGTCTGGCCCAGAGCCGATTTCCAGTTGCCCTCGATGAGCCTGGACAATTTCCTTGACAATGGCCAGGCCTAACCCGGAACCAGTGGAATCATGCGATAATCGATAAAATCGTTCGGTTACTTTTTCCCGGCATGCCTCCGGTACTCCACAGCCCTGGTCACTGACTTCCAGAATACATTGGGTGTCTTGCTGGAAGGTGCGCACGGTGATGGCTTGCGAGCTATCGCCGTATTTTCTGGCATTGTCTAATAAGTTATCAATAACCTCATTAATACACAGTTCGTCGCCCTGCATTGGTGTCGGTTGAAGCTCCAGTTTTAAATCTGCATTCGGGTAGAGTTCCAGGAAAATTGAAGTATGCTTTTTGACAGCCTCGGCCAGATCGATAGTTTTAAAGTGTTGATAACCCAGTGCAATGGCTTCCGCTGTGGTTAGGTTTAACAATTGATGAGTCAGGCGGGCGATATTTTCGGCATTGCGTTTGATTTTTCCCACCGCGACACGTTCACGTTCGCTTTCAGCCCGGCGTAACGCCATATCAGTTTGGGGTAATAGCGCGGCAACAGGGGTGCGTAATTGATGAGCGGCATTTTCCACAAAGCGCTTGGTCAGCGAGGTATTCGCCGACAGGCGCTGTAGTAAGTGATTGAGTGCGAAAACTAAACCAGTGATTTCTCGTGGTAAGTTGCCCTGGTCAAGGGGCGAAAGATCTTTTGGGTGACGCTGCTGCACTGATGCCTGTAATTGTTTTAGCGGTTGCAGGCCGAACGAGACGCCGACGTACAACAGTACGGAGGCAACTACGACCAGAATTATCACTCGGAATATCGTATCCGCTAATATTGAATCAATATAGGCGTTGCGATCATTGATGGTCTGGGCGACAAAGGTCGTCATCCAGCCATCCAGGTCGCGGCCCTCAATCAGGCTTGATACGGCAATCACGCGTACCTTTTGGTCCAGAAAAACGGCGTCGTAAAAATACAGGTGTTCTTCCAGCTCCTGAATGCCACTCTGTGGTTCGGGAATGGTGTTATAGCCTGTAACAAATGACCCGTTTGGACCAATGACCTTGTAATACAGGTTGTCATTAGTAGTGACGCGAATGAGTTCCAGCAGATCTTCTGTCAACAGGTCGCCCTCCGAAGCGAGGGCGTGTTCAGAGATGGTTAACGCTAAGGTAACCAGTAATTTATCGAAGATCCTCTCGGAGGTTTTATGAGTATTAATGTAAGTGCTAATGAGGTGGGCGGCGGACATAAACAGCAACGGGATAACCAGCCAGGCAAGAAGCCGCGTATGGATTGACCTAAACACGACCCTGGTCCGTCTCTAATTGAAGGGCATAACCCAAACCGCGCTTGGTAACCACGCTAACCCCGGAATCACAGAGCTTTTTACGCAGTCTGTGGATGTACAGCTCAATAGATGACACGCTGGCCTCATCTTCATAATTAAAGACATGGAGGGCAATGTTGTCTTTGCTGATGACTTGCCCATTCTGCCGCAGCAGGATTTCCAGCACGGCTCGTTCGCGGGGAGATAGATCCAATGGTTGGTTGGCCAGGCTGAATTCCCGGGATGATTGATTAAATTGCAGTGGCCCGAATGTGATCAGGGGGTTCCGGGTGTTCTTATTTCGCCTCAGCAGCGCACGGACGCGTGCATCGAGTTCGTGTAAATCGAAGGGCTTGCTAAGATAATCATCCGCACCACAGTCCAGGCCGCTGACACGGTCGTCAATGGATGAGCGGGCTGAGATAATCAGTACCGGGGTGTCTTGCCCTCGTTTTCTAAACTCCTGGAGGATTTTCAATCCATCGGCGTCGGGCAAATTTAGATCAAGTATCAGTAAATCGTAATCTTCAGTACGGAACGCCTCTCGTACTTCTTTGCCCTCGGCAAACCAGTCAGAGGCAATACCCATATCGCAAAGTGATTGCTGGATGCACTCGGCTATATCATCGTTGTCTTCAATGATTAAAGTTCGCATCAATTATCCGGAATGGCTTTTATTTGTTATTAGGATCGGGGCTTGAAACTTTATACATGAAATGAAAGGAACTTGAAAGCATCCGGGATTTATACTTTTTGTTCTGTGTATAAGAAAATAAAAGTTGAGCAGCCACTGGTTGTCCTACATGGTGATGATATGTCATGCGATATATTGCAGGTTTCTGGCTTGCGAGAGTGTAATATTGCGTCTGCAAATCTCCCTGCGTGCTAATTAGGAATCAGTAATGAAAACAACAGGCCGAAAGCTGCTGCTGCCGTTAATTTGTGGTCTTGCCATGCAATTTACAATGCCGGCACTGGCTGAAACCAATTTTTCAGGTAAAACCCTCGAGTTGATAGTGCCATTTAGGGAAGATGGTGGGTCGGGTGCCTGGGCGCGCTTTATGGCGCCGTTCCTGGAAAAATATTTACCGGGTAATCCTGCGGTGAATATTGTTTACAAACCCGGTAGTGGGTCGACTAAGGCGGCAAATTCATTTGCCGCGAAGATCCGTGCCGATGGTTTGTCGTCTATGGTCTCCACCACATCGACGCATTTTCCCTTTCTACTGGGGGATCCTCGGGTCAGGTACGATTATAGACATTGGCGTCCACTGACGATCTACCCCTCCGGCGGCGTGGTCTACACTACGCCCGTATTTGGAATAAAAAACGCTAGTGAAATTAGCAGCTTAAAAGACAAACGTCTGGTTTTTGGTAGCCTGGGCGCCACATCGATTGATCTGTTACTCCTTTTGGGGTTCCAGCAACTGGGGCTGGATGTTAAGCCCTTTTTTGGTGTTCGCGGTCGCGGTGCGGGCCGGCTGGCCTTTGAGCGCGGTGAAGCAACCATCGACTTTCAAACATCGGCGGCGTACATCGAATATATACAGCCACTCATTGCTACTGGTAGAGCGACTCCCTTGTTTTCCCTGGGGGTGCTTAATGAGGAGGGCGTATTGGTGCGGGATCCGGTTTTTCCCGACTTGCCCAGTTTTTCAGAAGTCTATGAAATCATCCATGGCAAGCCACCAGCCGGTGTTGCCTGGGAAAGCTGGTTTGCGCTTTTCTCTGCCGGGGTTGGCACCAAGATTCTTGTGGTGCCAAAGGAAACCCCCGACAGCATTGTTGAAACCTACCAGGCGGCTATCCGGGCTATGCAGCGCGACCCTGAGTATATCGAGGCGAGGAATCGGGTGATTGGCTCCTACAAACACTTAACGGGAGAGGCTGCGGATCGAGTCTATAAACTGGCAACCGATATTCCGATAGAGCAGAAAGAATGGGTGCGTGACTGGCTCCGTCGCGAATATAAATTGAATATTAAAAACAAGTGACGATTATGAAAAATTTGATAAAGAAGATCCCGCATAACACGCTGATCATTTTATTGGCGCTGGCACTTACAGCCTGCCAGTCATTTTCAGGTAATTCAATTGAGGCTAAGGCCGAGGGGCAGTTAAAGGTCATAAGCTCAGGTGGATTTGCCGCCGCTTATGATGTGCTTGGCCCGCAATTTGAGCAACAGACCGGCATCAAACTGGAAACCGCCTATGGTTCTTCTTCAGGCGGAGCCTATGATTCAATCCCCGTACGGCTGGCACGTGGTGAGGTTTTCGATGTCATTATCCTGTCGCAATCCTCTTTGAATAATCTGAACAGCAAGGGGGAGGTGGATTCGGAAAGTCGGGTTGACCTGGTTCATTCGGTGATCGGAATGGCGGTGAAAAGTGGCGCGGAAAAACCAGATATAACTACTAAAGAGGCTTTTATCGAAACGCTGCTGGAGGCTGAATCCATAGGTTACTCAGCGAGCGCCAGCGGCACTTACCTGTCCGGTGTGTTGTTTCCTGAGATGGGGATATGGGATCGGATTAAGCCTAAGAGCAAGCGCATTCTTAGTGAGCGGGTAGCGAGTGTTGTTGCAAGGGGTGAAGTAGAAATTGGCTTCCAGCAGGTTAGCGAGATATTACCCATCGAAGGGGTGGATTATGTTGGGCAGATACCGGCAGAACTGCAAAAGACAACGACCTTTTCTGCGGCGATTACAAAACGAGCGCTCAACAAAAGTGATGCAAAAAGATTGCTTGATTATCTGTCCTCACGACAGGTGGCACCAATAATAGTGTCTACTGGTTTAAAACCAGTGGTGCTGGAAAGCAACATACAATAACAAGGCAATAATGATTAATATCCAATATAAACAACGGGACTGCCTGGCAGCTGTGATTTGGCTTGCCCTTGCAGTCATGTGCGTTGCAGCAAGGCCTGCCGTCGCCGATGATTTTCCTAACAAGCCGCTAACAATGGTGGTTGGCTTTGGCGTGGGCGGGAGCGCTGATAGAATGGCCCGGGCTATGTCGTCCTACCTTGCCGACGAGTTGGGTCAACCCGTCAAGGTCATTAATAAAAAAGGCGCCGGTACGCTACTGGCTGCCAACTATGTTCTGGCAAGACCTGATGATGGTTATACGATTTTTGCCTCTACCTTTTCTCCCTACCTGACCAATACCATCATTGAAGGCAATGCCGAGTATACGATAAACGATTTTTCTTATATGAATTTTCAGTGGTTTGACGAAGAGCTTATCGCATTGAGTAAACGCTCCAAGTATAAAAGCTTACCCGAAGTGTTAGAAGCAATTCGCACCAAGCCGAAAACAGTCAGGGCTTCGGTGGTGCGTGGCTCAGGTGGTCATTTAATGGCAAAGCTGTTGCTTGAAGTCAACGGTATTCCTACCGATAACCTCAATCTGGTGACCTATAACAGTGGCGGTCAGGCGCGGGCCGCTGTGGCCGGAGGCGTTGTTGATTTTATTGTAATTAGTGCCAAAGGCAGTGAGAGTATTCGTGAATATTTAAATCCGGTAGCGATCGTTAGTGACCAGCCCAGTGCAAATTGGGGTGTACCCACTTTAAATGAAGTATTAAAACCTGCCGGTGTTGAAGCGCCGGTGTTACCGGGTTCGATACGCGGCTATGCAACCTCAACAGCCTTCAAGCGCAATTTCCCCGCGCGATATGACTTGATCACTTCAGCCCTTAAAAAGGCACTTGAGAACGAAGATCTTCGACAACTGCTTGATCGCGGCGAAATAGGAAGGCGTTGGATTGGGCCGGAACGATCCGAAGCCATGATGACAACCAATTTTGAGATTATTAAACACTATGGATACCTGCTTCAGCATTAGACGGAGATCACTGTGACAACTTTTAATAAACACCAGATAGCAGACTTGCTGGTGCTCACTGTGTTGCTAGCACTTGTGCTTGGCTACTGTTGGGATGCCTATAACGCTTCCAGTCAGGTGATAAATCTGATTCTTGTTCTGCCCCTTACCGGGTTGGTGTTCATTCTCTGCGCGATCGAGTTTATAAACCAATGGCGGAAAAGAGATCAGCAAGCTCCCGAGCTCGAACCCTTCGCCACGATTGTGCCTGTCGTCTCGCTTTTTGCGGCTTATGTTGTAACGCTCCCCTGGCTTGGTTTCGACGTTGGCACCTGTCTGTTTATAGCCCTGTTTCTATGGTGTCACGGTGAGCGACGTTGGCGCTGGCTGCTGGGATACAGCCTGTGTTTTGCGTCATTAATGACGTGGTTTTTCTCGCAGATGTTGCCCTATCCACTGCCCATGCTAATTTTGCCGACGGAGTATTGAGGTTGCCATGATTGATGTCGATGCTTTACATAGCGGCCTTGGGTTGCTGTTCTCCAGTTTTACCCCCTGGTTAATTGTTATTCCCGGTATTCTGATCGGGTTGATTTTTGGCGCCATTCCCGGGCTACAGATTTCCATGGCGATGGCTATTTTCTTGCCGATGACGCTGTATATGGATTTTATGCAGGCCATGTTGTTTTTAACCGCGATCTTCACGGGGGGCAGTTTTGGCGGCAGCATACCCGCCATACTGATGAATATTCCCGGCACGTCTTCTTCCATCGCTACGGCGTTTGATGGTTATCCCATGTCCCGTAAGGGTGAGCACAATATCGCCTTGGGTATTGCCTTAGGGTCTTCCTGTATAGCGGTGATTATTGGCTACAGCATGTTGTTTTTCCTGATCCAGCCTATCTCCAGTGCGGTGCTGACACTGGGGCCTGCCGAAATGAGTGCGGTGGTTCTTTGGGGGGTTACCTTAATCGCCAGCCTCAGTGGAGCGCACCTTGCCAAGGGCATTATGTCCGGGCTTATCGGCTTGCTGATAGGTACGGTCGGCTATAGCGAAGCCGGGGTGGCCCGGGGCACCTTGGGTAGCGCCTATTTACTCGATGGAATTCCGGCTATTCCCGCCATGATGGGTATGTTTGCCGCGTCGGAGTTATTTAAGCTGGTTAACACGCAATACCTTGTTGCCGACAGCAGTGCGCGCAAGGTCAGCGTAAGGGTGATTTTTGCCTCGTTTAAACGTGCGGTTACCTACCCCTGGGTGATTTTACGTGGCAGCGTCATCGGCATATTTGTTGGTGCGATTCCGGGGGTGGGTTCTTCGGTTGCTAATTTATTGTCTTATATAGAAACCAAGCGCAAGGACAAGAATCCCGAGTCGTTCGGCAAGGGCAATCCCGCCGGGGTGGTGGCGTCGGAAGCGGCCAACAGTACCTCGGAAGCGGGGTCGATGGCGACGCTACTGGCCCTCGGTATTCCTGGTGGTGGCGCCACTGCGGTTATGCTTGCTGCATTTGCCATGCACAATATTACCGGCGGTCCGCAGTTTATTCGCGAGCAGACAGATGTCGTATACGCCATCATCTTTGCTAATTTTGGCCAGGCATTCTTGCTGATAGCTCTGGGGCTGGTATTTATTCCTCTGTTGGCCAATATTGTTAAAGTACCGATGACCTACCTGATACCGTCGGTGCTTGCTCTGGCTGTCTTTGGCGCTTTCGGCTTAACCGGTAATATGGCGGGGCCGTATACCGTAATGATATTTTCCCTTATTGGCTGGCTGTTTAAACGTTTCGACTATTCTGTGCCTGCTGCTGTAATCGGTATTCTTCTTGGCAATATGGCGGAAAGTAATCTGATTTACACCTATCAAATCAGCGGTGCGCAGTGGAGTTACCTGCTTGAGCGACCGGTGACTATTGGAATTATTGTATTACTTTTTGTTTCTTTGCTGGGGGGGCGTTTAGTGAATGCTTTATCCCAAACCGTTAAAAAATAAGATTCCTGATTTCTCAGTCGTTGCATTCAACTCTCGTCCTGCAAGGTATCTGAGAGAGTTACTTATCTATACTGGACGAGAGTCAATTTTTCTATCTAGGCCGTGGGGCATGGGTGTGGGCAAGCTTATTACTTATTTTCGCACATATGGTTTTGTGCTAATCGTCTTGAGTGTATTTTCGCCCTTGACGGTGGCGGCTGACAGGGTCCATTTATTAATACCAGGCGGTGCCGGTGGCGGCTGGGATACCACGGCGCGTGGTGTTGGTGAGGCTTTGTCACGATCAGGGCTGGTTGACTCTGCCTCCTATGAAAATATGTCGGGCGGCGATGGCAGTAAGGCAATTGCTTATTTAATAGAAACCGCTAGTCGTCAGCACAATACCTTACTGATCAGTTCGACTCCCATTATTCTAAAATCCCTGAAGAATATCTTCCCCCAGTCTTACAAAGACTTGATACCGGTTGCTGCGGTAATCGCAGACCACGGCGCTTTTGTGGTGACGGCCGATTCGAAGTACCAGAGCTGGCAGCAGGTCATCGACGACTATCGATTGGATCCCAGAAACGTAAAAGTTGCCGGCGGTTCGGTGCGTGGCAGTATGGACCACCTGGTAGCAGCGCTGGCCTTTAAGAAGTCGGGGGTGGATGCAAGGCAAATGCGCTATATCCCCTATAATGCCGGTGCAAAAGCTATGGTGGGGTTGCTTTCGAAAGAAACGCAGTTGCTATCTACTGGCCTTAGTGAGGCCATAGCACTGGCCAGGCAGGGTGAGGTGCGGATTCTGGCTATGACAGCGCGTAAGCGTGTCGAATATGCTCCTGACGTTCCAACGCTGGTTGAATCTGGAGTTGATGTTGAATTTACCAATTGGCGCGGTTTTTTTGCCGCACCAGGCTTCCCTGCAGAGCGCTCGCAATACTATCACAAGCTCTTGCGCGATCTTTATGATACATCGGAGTGGGATGAAATTCGTGTCAGCCGGGGTTGGACCAACCTGTATCTTGCTGGCCAGGACTTCGTTGATTTTCTCGCCAAACAGGAGCGTGAGTTGGGGAAAATCATGCTCGATTTGGGTATGGTAAAAAAATAGCGTCGTTACGTTGACTATCAGTTTTTAACACAATTTCCTGTCGAGAATCCTATGGCGATGATTGATAACAAAGACAAAGTTGGGGCAGCGCTGCTACTGGTATTCGCACTGTTTTACTTTCGATACAGCTTCGATATACCAGCTGACCCGACCGCAGTGGGGGAGTTCTTTACACCCAGGACCTTGCCAACAGGGTTGGCCATACTAACCATAATTTGCTCGCTGGTGCAGCTGTTTATGCCCGCTAACGACTCGGAAAATCTATCGATTAGAGACGCTGTGGCCGGTTATCAATGGAAGCCCATGATTCTACTGACTTCACTGATGGTAGTTTATTCGCTGAGTTTCAGTTTCCTTGGTTTTATCCTGGCTACCCTGCTGTTTTTATGTATTGGCTTTATCATTCTGGGCGAAAAGCGACTAATGCTGTGTTTCTCAATTGCTGCCGGGCTGGTGCTGTTTATGTGGGGCATGTTGACCCAGTTGTTTGGTCTCTACCTCGACGATGGCAGTCTCTACCGTATTATATTGGAGGCATTGTAATGCTCGAAGTACGACTAACAAGGAAATAATGTGATGATAGAGGGGATACTAACCGGACTGGCAACGGCATTTACTCCAATCAACTTGATGATGGTGTTAGTGGGTTGTTTTGCGGGAACTTTTATCGGCATGTTGCCCGGACTAGGGCCAGTGTCAGCCATTGCCCTGATGATACCTATTACCTACGGTTTCGATCCGGCATCAGGGATGATCCTGATGGCGGGTGTTTATTATGGCGCGGTGTTTGGCGGTTCAACCTCGGCTATCCTGATTAATGCGCCGGGGGTCTCAGGCGCCGTAGCCACTGCCTTTGATGGCCATCCCATGGCCAAAAATGGGATGGCGGGTAAGGCGTTGGCATTAGCTGCTTACAGTTCATTTTTTGGCGGCACGATCGGCGCCATTTTCCTGTTTGCGCTGGTTCCTGTGCTGGCTTCGGTGAGCCTGAGTTTTCAGTCGGCGGACTATTTTGCCTTAATGTTGTTTGGCTGTACGGCCATTGCAGCTTTCTCTGGAAAAGGCCAGATTCTGAAAGCGATATTGATGACATTACTGGGACTCATGTTGGCCACTGTCGGTGAGGACCCTTCGGGTATACAGCGCTTCACCTTTGGCATGCCTGACTTGTATGGTGGAATTAGTTTCCTGCTGCTATCAATGGCTACTTTCGCCTTGGCGGAGGCGTTATTAGTGGTGTTAAGGGGAGAGCTATCCTCTGCCAGTTCGGCGGCGGGCAAGATGTCCAAGACGGAATTGGGTTCGCTTAAATTGACTGGGGAGGAGGTAAAAGATATTGCTCCTGCGGTGAGTCGCTCTTCCGTGCTAGGGTTCTTTGTGGGTATTTTGCCCGGAGCAGGTGCAACGATTGCCTCATTCCTGGCCTACGGCATGGAGCGCAATCTGGCGCCAGCAAAAAAGAAGGAAGAATTTGGTAAAGGCAGTGCCAGAGGATTAGCGGCACCGGAAACCGCCAACAATGCTGCGTCAACAGGCTCATTTGTACCTTTGTTAACGCTGGGTATTCCTGGCTCTGCTACTACGGCTGTTATGTTAGGTGCGTTGCTTTCCTATGGTGTACAACCGGGGCCGCGCTTGTATATCGACCATCCCTCGGTATTCTGGGCGGTTATTATTTCCATGTACCTCGGTAATATTATTTTGCTGGTTTTGAATTTGCCGTTGATTCCCTATATTTCCAAACTGCTGGAAATTCCCCGACAATTGCTTACTCCCATTATCCTGTTTTTCTCGCTAATTGGTGTCTACCTGGTTTCATTTAATACAGTTGATTTGACCATGATGGTTGCCATTGGTGTTGCCGCCGTTATGTTTCGCGTACTGGATTTCCCTCTGGCTCCACTGCTGCTCGGCTTTATCCTCGGCGGTATGTTGGAAGATAATTTGAGGAGGGCGTTATTAATTTGGGATGGTTCCTGGGCATTCCTGTGGGAGCGGCCAATTACAGCGACGATTATGGTGATTACTTTGCTAACGCTAATCCTGCCGCTAATCTCTTCGTTACGAGACCGTCGCATAATAAAACCGACAATATAATGCGCGCCGCAAGCGAACCCGGGGTTAATCTATAGGTTAGCACCATCGGTGAATGCTTCGGTCGAAGTTTTGTTGTTATTGGAGAGTTCGTATTCGGCACGTTTGTCCCAATTTTCAGCCTGCCAGCTAAATGCCTGCAAACGTCGGCCGCCATAAACAGACGGATATCGGGTGGTTGGTGCTATGTTGGTGCTATGTTGGTGCTATTTAGTGTTTACAAAACCGATGAAATAACCAATAATTACCCTTAAAGGGTGATTATGTACCCCTCTAAGGGTAAGTGAGGACAAGGATGTCATCTACACCTAGCTATGATCTTAATGCCATCAAACGGGCCTTTAGTGATGTTTCTGCCCTGAGAATGACCGGCAGTGCCCGCCGGGGCGCTTTTGAACTGGGGTTTAGTGATGAAAAGGTGGTTGCTGCCATACAGGCGTTAACCCGGGCTGATTTCTACAAGTCCATGTCACCAAAGACGGCGGGTTTTACAGCCATGCAGGACGTGTACAAATCCCGTTTTAGGGGTGTGGATCTCTATATCAAGTTTCAGCTACTACCTGACGGTCAATTATTGTTGTCATTTAAAGCCAGGTGAGCCAGGCAAGAGCAAGAGGAGTAATTATTATGGCTAAAGAAGTATGCCCCCTTTGCGGTGCGGTGGCCATGAGTCGCAGGACTCAAGCCATGTCCTATCATTACAAAAACCACAGCATAGTTGTTCAGCAGCCAGGTGCGTATTGCGATGCATGCGATGAGTCAATATTGGACCCAAGCGACCTTAAGGCCACTCGCAAAGAGTTGGCGGCATTTAAAGCCACCATCGATAAGTTGTTAACCCCTGACGAAATCAAAGCGGCACGCAAAGCGCTTAGGTTAAATCAGGGCGAGGCCGCCAAAATTTGTGGCGGCGGAAAAAATGCTTTTTCCCGTTATGAGTCAGGGGAGATACTGATTCCCCGTGCCGCCAGTAATTTGCTGACCTTATTAATGGCTGATAAGTCCTTACTGGACTTGGTTTCAACGGGCGCTTGAGTTCTTGATCTGGCTACGGTGCCGAAATTTTACACCCCAATATCGAGAAAAAATGACACTAATCAAAACTCCAGAAATAGAGGGCCGCTGTCGATAAACAGGGCGTTAAATCTGTTGCAGTCTGTATCCGTTTTCCTGAAAAATTTATCGACCACGATGCAACTCGAAATCTGTGTTACAGGTTTCAATAAAAAAGTAATCAATTGATCCGGGAGTGTAGATGGGTTCAACGGCTGTTAAACTGGCGATGTCATGCTGAATTAACAGTTATTTCTGTACCTCAAATAACATTATAATGGGCGTCAGCAAAAATATTTTAAAGAAAAACTGGAGCAATCAATGAAGCCTTTTATCTTACCTGTCCTTATGCTATGTGTGTTCATGACCGGCTGTGATCAAGCTAGAAACCTATACCTATTAGCGAATCATGAAATCATATTAGACGATGCATCTCCCTCGGATACAACACTCACTGATGTAACTGCAAATCGAGATAATAAAGGACGGCCTGCAAGGCTGCTTTCGGCTTTTTTCGGTCTTGATGATGCATTGCCCGGACTTTCAAATTTTGTTATTTGTGATGGAGCCGGTGGCAAAGACGGCATGCCGGTTATTTTTTCCCACGAAATCGACTTTAGTACGTTGCAGGCAGGGGATTTCAAGGTGACCACGCAGTCCGGTAGCATCGGCGAAATAACATGTATTACATTGGCACCGGCCGATGATGATGGCGAGCATAGAACGGTCTTGCTCACAGGTCATTACGGAACTATTAATGATCAACCCGCCCTGGTGGAAGTTGTTGGTAACTTGCTTTCTAAAGATAATACTGTGAATTTCAAAGGTGTCAGTATTGCTGTCACCGCACTTGAAAAAGGGCCCTCTCTTGTATTGGCAGAAGTTGTTCCAGAACAAGAGTGGGAGTTAGGGAAGCTTGCTTCGCCGTTTTTGTTTGGCGGTGGTAGTGGATGCCCGATAACAACTAAACAAGTGGTTCGCGCTACATGGGCCGGCGGAGTTACTAAGCCGGGTGGAGGCGAAATTAATAATTTAGAGTGGCAACATTATAAAGTGACTATTATTCAAGACCATGGTCGTGAACTGGAAGTGACGCCTTTTGCGCTTGGTGATTTAGGGGATGGTGATAATAATCACGAACTTTGCCTGGACGTTGCCGGTGTTCCCAAATCAGTCTTTTTTCCTGCTGGGTATTTGACAGATCCTCGGGAAGACCTGAATCCTGAAACCAAAATAGAACTCTCAGAGTCGTTGTAATGAAGCAAGTGCATATCAGCTTCATCAAATCTAAAACAGTTTGTAGAACTCAATAAGTCAATTCACGACCGTCGCAGCTTTGACTGCGGCGAAGCCGAGCTCAATACATTTCTTCAAGAGCCTGCTGCCAGACACCGCAAGGCTGGCATCAGTAAAACGATGGTCTTGCCAGAAGATACTGGTGATGACACTGCGGCAATATGTGCCTACTACACACTTTCGCATACCGAAATAATGCGAGAGAAGTTGCCTAAAAAATTGGCTAAACGCTTGCCGGCGTACCCTATCCCTGTAATGCTGCTAGCTCAATTAGCCGTACATCAAGTGTGCTAGGGCCAGAAGCTTGGTGAGGCAACTTTAATTACAGCGCTGAAAGATGCCTTGAACATAAATCATTATCTGCCCTTGTAAAGCCCCC
>JAAELM010000259.1 GCA_024226635.1 Oceanicoccus sp.
CCATAATAACCATATACAAGGAATCCCAAGGGAAGAAATTCAAACTATTCAGGGGCTTACCAATGTACTTGAATATCTGGATGCCATCCGCGGAAAAGTATAAATAACCGACAAGGACGTTGTTATGAATCATGCTATTAATATATGGCAAGCTTGCAAAAACAGCTTTAGCCACCAGCAACTCAGCGGCCAGTTGGTCCGTGTTATCGAAAGCCAGGAACAAGTCGCAACCAATCACCTGGTCGAAAATCTGGAAGAGCAACACCTGCTTGAGCAAATGCTGGAAGACAATAAACCCGGCCACTGCCATGCCGGTCTGCATTATCTTCTCGCCACCCCATTCCGGTACCCCCCGCTAAAATACGGCTCCCGCTTTGGTAAAAGATCGGAGCCCAGTCTGTTTTATGGTTCAAAAGATACCCCGACAGCACTAGCCGAAGCGGCTTATTACCGGTTTGTTTTTTGGTGTGGCATGGAAGTACCACCGCCCTCCCAAAAATTCAGCACCCAGCACACTATTTGGGGCGCTAAATACCACACTGCCAAAGGTGCCCAATTACATAAACCGCCTTTTGCTGATTACCAGGCAGAACTGACTGCTGCAGACAACTACCAGTACAGCCAGGCCATTGGCGCGGAATTACGCAACTGCCATGTAGAGGCCTTTGAATTCACCTCCGCCAGAGCCCCTTTGCGAGGGGTCAATGTGGCTCTGTTTACGCCGGATGCCTTAGCGTGTAAATCCCCCACCTATCAAAAGCAGCTGCTATGCGATACAAACAGCCAGGAGGTCCTATTCTATTCTGCTGTTGAACAGGCTATTTACCGCTTTAGCTTTGAGCAATTCCTGATTAACGAACAACTACCTTTACCAGCGGTCTGTTAGCTTTACACCAACATTCAGCCCCACAATACTGCCAATCAAAAGAAAGAATACCTCTATAGAGATCAACAACTTAACTTCATCTATGATTTTTAGTATACTTCGCGCCCCATTCGATGGAGACATCTTCTAGTCTCAGATGAGAAACTAATAACTATTGCCTGCTGTGAGAGGTTTGAATGAGCTTATATTCAGAATATATGGATGAAATCGCAACCCGTAAGAAAGACTTAGGGTTGAATCCAAAGCCAATTGATAGCGCCGAGCTGCTGTCAGAAATTATTGAACAAATCAAAGATACCGGGCATGAGCACCGCGCCGACTCTCTGAAGTTCTTCATTTACAACACCTTGCCAGGCACCACCAGTGCTGCCGGTGTTAAAGCGCAATTTCTGAAAGAAATCATTCTGGGTGCTTCCGTTGAAGGCATTACTGCAGAGTTTGCCTTTGAGTTGCTGTCTCATATGAAAGGCGGCCCTTCTGTTGACGCCCTGCTGGACCTGGCCCTGTCTGATGACGCTGCCGCTGCAACCCCTGCCGCTGAAGTTCTGAAGACCCAGGTATTTTTGTACGAAGCCGATACCGACCGCCTAGAAGCTGCGTTTAAGGCGGGCAATGCCATCGCTAAAGATATTCTGGAAAGCTATGCGCAAGCCGAGTTCTTCACCAAGCTTCCAGAGATCGCCGAGAAAATCGACGTCGTTACTTATATCGCCGGCGAAGGTGATATCTCTACTGACTTGCTGTCACCTGGTAACCAGGCGCACTCTCGTTCAGACCGTGAACTGCACGGCCAGTGCATGATGACCCCGCAAGCCCAACAGGAAATCGTTGCACTGCAAAAACAGCACCCAGACGCCAAGGTAATGCTAATTGCAGAAAAAGGTACCATGGGTGTAGGTTCATCGCGTATGTCCGGCGTTAACAACGTAGCCTTGTGGGCCGGTCAACAAGCCAGCCCATACGTACCTTTTGTTAACTTTGCACCGGTTGTTGCGGGCACTAATGGCATCTCTCCTATCTTCCTAACCACCGTTGACGTAACCGGCGGTATCGGCCTTGACCTGAAAAACTGGGTTAAGAAAGTAGACGCCAGCGGCGACACGGTTCTGGACGCCAACGGCGAACCAGTACTGGAAGAAGCTTACTCAGTAGCCACCGGCACCGTGCTGACTATCGATACTAAAGCGAAAAAGCTGTACAACGGTGGTCAGGAATTGGCTGACGTATCCTCTTCGTTCACACCACAGAAAGTCGAATTTATGAAAGCCGGCGGTTCTTACGCTCTTGTTTTCGGTAAGAAGCTACAGACCATTGCTGCTAACGCCCTGGGTATCAAAGCACCTCAAGTGTTTGCACCCTCTAAAGAGATCTCTATTGAAAATCAGGGCCTGACCGCTGTTGAGAAAATCTTCAACAAGAACGCCCTTGGCGTTGCCTCTGACACAGCACTGCACGCCGGTTCAGACGTACGTGTACGGGTAAACATTGTTGGCTCCCAGGATACCACCGGCCTGATGACATCCCAGGAACTGGAATCGATGGCGGCTACCGTTATCTCTCCAAGTGTTGATGGTGCTTATCAGTCAGGCTGTCACACCGCTTCTGTTTGGGACTCCAAGGCTCAAACCAACATTCCCAAGCTAATGTCATTTATGAATAAGTTTGGCCTGATCACCGCGCGGGACCCTAAAGGTGTTTACCCCGCTATGACCGACGTCATTCACAAAGTATTGAATGACATTACTGTAGATGACTGGTCCATCATTATCGGTGGTGACTCACACACCCGTATGTCTAAAGGTGTAGCTTTCGGCGCAGATTCGGGCACCGTTGCGGTTGCACTAGCTACTGGCGAATCAGCCATGCCAATTCCTGAGTCTGTGAAAGTTACCTTCAAAGGCGATATGAAGGGCCACATGGACTTTCGTGATGTAGTACACGCAACCCAGGCACAGATGCTAAAGCAGTTTGGCGGCGAAAATGTCTTCCAGGGCCGCATCATTGAAGTTCAAATCGGTACATTGATGGCTGACCAAGCCTTCACCTTTACCGATTGGACTGCGGAGATGAAGGCAAAAGCCTCAATCTGTATTTCTAATGACGAAACACTGATTAAGTCTCTGGAACTGTCCAAGAGCCGTATTCAGGTAATGATCGACAAAGGCATGGATAACGACGTAAGCATGCTACAAGGCCTCATCGACCTGGCCGACAAGCGTATCGCTGAGATCCAGTCAGGTGAAAACCCAGCCCTGGCACCAGACAACAACGCCAGCTACTATGCAGAAGTGGTTATTGATCTGGACCAGATCGACGAGCCAATGATTGCCGATCCAGACGTGAACAACGCCGACGTATCCAAGCGTTACACCCACGACACTATCCGCCCTACTTCCTTCTACGCTGGCACCAAGAAAGTTGACTTGGGCTTTGTCGGCTCTTGCATGGTGCACAAAGGCGACATGCAAATCATCGCCCAGATGCTGCGCAACCTTGAATCCCAGGGTGAAGTGAAGTTCAACGCACCACTGGTTATCGCGCCACCAACGTACAATATCGTTGATGAGCTGAAAGCCGAAGGCGACTGGGAGCTGCTACAAAAGTACGCTGGTTTCGAATTTGACGACAGCGCGCCGAAGGGCGCTGCCCGTACTGAATACCAGAACATCATGTACCTGGAGCGTCCTGGCTGCAACCTGTGTATGGGCAACCAAGAGAAAGCCGCTAAGGGTGACACTGTGCTGGCCACCTCTACTCGCTTATTCCAAGGCCGCGTGGTTGAAGATTCTAACGAGAAAAAAGGTGAGTCACTATTGGCATCAACGCCAATGGTAGTACTGGCTACTGTTCTGGGTCGCATTCCAACCCTCGAAGAGTACAAGGCCGCCGTTAAAGGTATTACCTTGACCGACTTTGCGCCACCTTCGCAAGACCTGAGCGTTGAGCCACAAGCTGTGCCGGTGAAAGTTGCAGGCTAGTTTCAGTTTTCTAATTAGCTTAATAAAAAGCCCTGATCATTTTTGATCAGGGCTTTTTTTTGAGATTTTTAGCGCTGGAGGAATCGTATTTAAAGCGCTGCTATACCACGCTGCATATCGATTTTAAGATCGTCGATATCTTCAAGGCCAACAGCAACACGTATCAGGTTATCACTAATACTGGCCGCAGCGCGCTGTTCATCCGTTAAACGACCATGGGTAGTTGTAGCGGGATGTACAATAGTGGTTTTCACATCACCGAGGTTGGCGGTCAGTGAACAGATACAGGTCGCATCAATAAAGCGCCATGCTGCCGCTTTATCGCCGCTAACACAGAAGGATAAAACACCACCATAAGCACGCTGCTGCTTAGTGGCCAAGGGCTTGCCAGGATGTGAATCCAAACCGGCGTAGTAGACTTTCTCGATACCTTGCTGCTGCTCCAACCATAGCGCTAACGCCATCGCATTGCTGCTATGGGCATCCATACGCAGGCGCAAGGTTTCAAGGCCTTTTAAAAACACCCAGGCATTAAAGGGACTCATGGTTGGGCCGCAGGTACGTAGAAAGCCAACAATCTCGTCAGTTAATGTTTTACGCCCTACTACACAGCCACCAACACAACGTCCCTGACCATCGAGATATTTTGTGGCTGAGTGAATGATAAGATCAGCACCAAACTCCAGAGGCTTTTGCAGCGCCGGTGTACAAAAGCAATTATCGACGACAAACAGTCAATCATTCTCTTTTGCCAATGCCGATAAAGCCGCCAGGTCTGCCACTTCACAAATGGGGTTGGAGGGCGTTTCGCAAAATAGCATTTTTGTATTGGTCTGAATGGCTGCTGACCATTCCTGTAATTCAACCAGGTCAACAAAGGTCACTTCCAGACCAAACTTACACAGATACTTTAAGAATAAGTTAGTCGTGGTACCAAATACATTGCGTGAACAAACAACATGATCACCCGCCTGCAGCAATGACATACAGGTACTCAAAATAGCTGCCATACCTGAGGATGTTGCTACTGCCGCTTCACCACCTTCCATCGCGGCAATACGCTCTTCAAAGTTACGCACTGTTGGGTTGGTATAACGGGAGTAAACGTTGCCGGTCTCTTCGCCGGAAAAACGCATCGCGGCCTGTTCCGCACTATCAAAGACATAGCTGGAGGTTGGGTAGATAGGCTCCGCATTTTCACCTTCACCGGTACGCATTTGACCCGCACGAATCGCTAAGGTATCAATGTGTGCATTGGCTAATGCGGCTCTGCGTTCAATATCTTTTTCAGACATGTTGTTTCTCTTTGCTGTCTAGCTACTACATTAAGTAGATTCAGGATGCTTCGTCATTATGTAAAGCAATACCGGCACCATCTTCGGTTTCCGCTTGCTGCGACTTGGATTTATCGTTACGTGCCGCGGCGATTCTGTTGAGATAGTTCTCATCAATATCACCGGTAATATACTCGCCATTAAAAACAGAGCAATCGTACTCTGGAATTTCCTGGTTACCTTCAACTGAGCTG
Source organism: Oceanicoccus sp. (assembly GCA_024226635.1). Taxonomy (GTDB): domain Bacteria; phylum Pseudomonadota; class Gammaproteobacteria; order Pseudomonadales; family Dasaniaceae; genus Oceanicoccus. The sequence continues at coordinate 5,393 of JAAELM010000259.1, forward strand.
GCCACCAGATCATCAAGGTCCTGATAGACCAACCAATCGGCGCCGATTAGATCACTCACTTCCTGTTCGGTGCGACCGTGGGCGATCAACTCATCGGCCGCAGGCATATCGATACCGTAAACATTGGGATATCGAACCGGTGGTGCTGCGGAAGCAAAATAAACTTTTGCTGCACCGGCGTCTCTGGCCATTTCGATAATCTGGCGACATGTAGTCCCACGAACAATCGAATCATCAACCAGCATGACGTTTTTGTCTTTAAATTCCAAACCGATGGTATTCAGTTTTTGCTTAACGGATTTTTTACGCTGGCTTTGCCCAGGCATAATAAAAGTTCTGCCGATATAACGGTTTTTAACCAGACCTTCGCGAAACTTCACACCCAGTCTTTGCGCCATAGATTGGCCAGCAATACGGCTGGAGTCAGGAATCGGCACAACCACGTCAATATCATGATCGGGTCTGAGTTGCAGCACTTTAGCGGCAAGTTTATCGCCCTGACGTAAACGGGATTTATACACCGAGACACCATCCATAATGGAATCTGGACGGGCAAAATAAACATGTTCAAAAATGCAGGGGGTTGCTTTGGTGTTGGCTGCACATTGGCGAGATTCCAAATTGCCATCCACATCAATATAAACGGCTTCACCCGGGGCTACATCTCTTACCAATGTAAAGCCCAAACCATCCAGCGCAACACTTTCTGAGGCGATCATATATTCAGTGCCGGCCTCGGTCTCACGCTTGCCATACACCATCGGGCGAATACCATGAGGGTCACGAAAACCTACCACACCATAATTAGCCACCATAGCAATCGCGCCATAACCACCACGACAGCGAGCATGAACACCTTCAACCGCAGAAAAAATATCCTCAGCTGAAGGGGCTAACTTGCCCAGCCGTTGTAATTCATGGGCAAAGACATTCAGCAAAACTTCAGAATCAGAATCCGTATTCAGGTGGCGCAGGTCCGTCTGGAATATCTCTTTACTTAATTCTGCCGCATTGGTGAGATTGCCGTTGTGAGCAAGGCTTATACCGTAAGGGGAGTTGACATAAAAAGGCTGGGCCAATGCCGGGCTGGAACTGCCTGCCGTTGGATAGCGCACATGCCCTACTCCGATATTACCGGTAAGGCGTTGCATATGGCGGTTATGGAAAACATCTTTGGCCAGGCCGTTGCCTTTGCGCTGGTTCAGGCGACCGTTATCGCAGGTCACTATACCCGCTGCATCCTGCCCCCGGTGTTGTAATACCGTTAAGGCATCATAGATATCTTGGTTTACATTGGACTTGGCTACTATGCCGACAATGCCGCACATCGATCAAACCTCACAAAGCACTAACGCTTAAAGTGTCTATTGCTGATTTCAAACAACAACAGTTCCAGAATCCTTCATTAATGGCTTCTCTGGTCCTCAGAAGAAGTCAGGGCATTAAGCGCCCAAATAGATCTAGCAGTAACGCAAAGGTATCTTTACACCAATACTCAATCAATAAAAACTGTGGAATCAGGCTGGATTGCTGCCACCAGACATCCTGATTTACCGGGAATGCCATGGGCACCAGTATCAACAGGGCCATGACAACAATAACACCACGTGCCATGCCAAACGCCATTCCAAATAAACGATCGGTGCCGCTAAGGCCCGTCATTTTAACTAATTCGCCAACCAGGTATTTAACCATTGAGCCAACCACGAAGGTAGCGGCAAACAGGGCAACAAATGACAGCAGGTACCTAAGTGAAGCGGATTCTACTGCCTGTTGCATCAATACGGCCATACGCTCATGGAAGGCTACGGAAACAAAAAGCGCTATGCCCCATATTGCCAGCGATATCGCTTCTTTGACAAAACCCCGCTTGATACTGATTAAACTGGATACCGTTAAAATACCCACGATAGTCCAATCTGCCCAATTCATGACCATTGTTTATGCTCGTTTTATTGCAGCGCGAATTCTACCCGCTTACTGCTCAAATTTCACCACCATGGAATTGACTTTATAGACCTTATCAATGGTTTTTTTATCTTTATTAAAAGCGTCTTTTTTAAAGCGGGGGCCAATATAGACGCGTTTTGACTTGCCTTCTTTGGTGGAGATAGATCGGGTAAAGGTTTTATAGCCTTTTTTCTGCAGGGCCTGCTTTAAGTCATCCGCCTTTTGAAGCTGGGTAAAGCTGGCTACCTGTAGAACCCAAGCCTCTGGTAAACCTTTTTGGTCCAACTTGGGGGCAGACTTAGAAGCGGGTTTAGCAACAGGCTTTGGCGAAGGTTTATTGATAGGCTCAATAATTTGTGGGCGAACGGGTTTTGCCACACGGTATTGGTCAAAATCCGGGACCGGCGGAATTTGGCTGCTGCGGTCCATAACGATACCGTCAGGGTCGATAAAAATAACCGGCCAGAGTATTAGGGCAATGGCCAATAATACAATCGCACCTACTAATCGCTGCTTAAAACCATCATTCATTGAGTGATTCTCTTAACTTGTTATTGTTATTATTCTTGATGTTGTTCTTGATGATGTCCATTTTGGGCATCGTGTAGTGTTAATACTTCGGCAACAGTAAAAAAAGACCCGAAAACGACCAGACGATCTGCCTTCTCCATCAAAGATAGTACCCTTTGGCAGGCCTGCTGAATATTTTTACTGATGTCTATGCTCTCAATATTGTGCTGTGCTAGCTCGGCTGCCATTTCACTGGCGAGCATAGCGCGGTTATTATTCGGCTGGTCAGCAATAAACCAGCTATCAATTGTCGCATTAAGCGCAGTAACAATACCATCAAGGTCTTTATCATTCATCACCGACATAAGCGCAAAAGTCTGGCCACGGCAGACCTGGCTTTGTAAACGGCGGGATAAATAGCTGGCTGCCGCCGGATTATGGGCAACATCAAGAATGACCTGTTTGCCTTTGATGTTAATCTGCTGAAAGCGCCCAGGCAGCTGAATATCATTAAGAATGGCGTAGTCGGTCCCAGCCACCGGCAAGGGCAATAGCTGTATTGCCTGTATGGCTGCAGCCACACTTTCTCTCGGTAGCCGGGGTTCCGGTAAATCACTATATTCAACCGTTTGCTGGCTCAGGTTTGTCCCTGACCAACGAGTATCGTCATACCGAAAGTGCTGCCCTGCCTGATAAAATTCAGCGCCGCACTCTTGCGCCGCTAGCCGTAGGGAAGCGGGCGGATTTAACCCTGCTGAAATAGCGGGTTTACCAACCCTGAATATACCGGCTTTTTCCCGGCCTATTTGCTCGCGGTCTGAGCCCAGCCAGTCCTGGTGGTCCACATCAATACTGGTAACAACGGCGACATCGGTATCAATGATATTGACCGCATCAAGCCGCCCGCCCAAACCCACCTCGAGCACCACCACATCCAAAGCGCTGCGCTCAAAAATATCGAGGGCGGCCAGGGTGCCAAATTCAAAGTAAGTCAGCGCGGTCTCTGCCCTGGCATCATCTATACGCTGGAAGGATTTCATTAACGTCCGGTCATCGACAGGAAAGCCATTGAGCATTACCCGTTCGTTATACCGGAGAAAATGAGGAGAGGTGTAGCAACCGACGCGGTATCCCGCGGAGAGCAGTAAAGCATTAAGGGTGGCGACACAGGAACCTTTACCATTGGTACCGGCAACCGTAATCACCTGGCAGTCACTGAGCGAGACAGCCATAGCTTTGGCAACGTTACCCACGCGCTCGAGGCCTAGCTCTATCTCATTGGGGTGGCAGGACTCTTGCCATTGCAACCAGTCCTGCAGTTTATCAAAACGCATTTAAGCCGCTGGTCGATGTGTCAGCTTGGAAAGAATGCTGGATAAAGTATCGCGCATATCTTTACGGTGGATAATCATATCAATGGCACCATGCTCCATCAGGAATTCACTGCGCTGGAAACCCGGTGGCAATTTCTGGCGAATAGTCTGCTCGATAATATTCGGGCCGGCAAAACCAGCGCGGGCAGCAGGTTCCGCCACATTAATATCACCTAATAAGGCCAGGCTAGCTGATACACCACCGTAAATGGGGTCTGTCATCACCGAAATATAAGGTACGCCCTTTTGCTTTAAGCGCTCCAGCACGGCACTGGTTTTTGCCATTTGCATAAGGGAAATAAGAGCTTCCTGCATACGGGCGCCGCCGGATGCTGAGAAACAGACAAAGGGAATATTTTCTTGCAGGGCCAGGTTAGCCGCTTGAGTGAATTTCTCACCCACCGCGTAACCCATGGAACCACCGTGGAAGTTAAATTCAAACGCCACTACCACAATCGGCATACCTTTAACTGAGCCGCGCATTGCTATCAAAGCATCTTTCTCGCCGGTGCTTTTTTGCGCTGTGGTTAAACGGTCTTTATATTTTTTCTTGTCTTTAAATTTCAGCCGATCAATGGGCTCAATCTCTGCAAAGACCTCTTCGCGACCTGACTCATCTAAAAAACTATCAATACGGCGACGGGCACCGACACGCATATGGTGTTCACACTTGGGACAAACACCGAGATTTTTTTCTAATTCTGGACGATAGAGTACCGCATCGCACTTTACGCACTTTTTCCACAAACCTTCAGGAACACTGGCACGGCGGTCCTGCTGTTCCGGTTTACCAAGGGTGGGAAGTATTTTGTCTAGCCAGCTCATGGGTTTTCCTGTTGTTGTGGAACTATTGTTGTGGATCTACTGTGATTATTCATTGTATATCAAGCTCAGGCAATATCCATTGCTTCACGCATGCCAGTAATCAACGCTGATGATTGCTCAGCCACATTATCTTCGCCTGCAGCGGCAACCTCAATCACTTTGTTCACCAGCGCACTACCAACTACGACACCTTCGGCTAAGCGGCTAATCGATACGGCGGACTCATTATCTTTAATGCCAAAACCAACCGCCACAGGCAGGTCTGTAATCGCCTTGATTATCGCCATTTTTTCTTTGACCGAATCAATATCCAAATGCCCTGCACCCGTCACCCCCTTGAGGGAAACATAGTACAAATAACCGGTGGCTAAGTTGGCGATGCTTTTGATGCGCTCTTCGGTAGTGGTTGGGGCAATCAGGAAAATGCTGTCTATTTCTACTCGCTTTAGGGCGGCATTTAGTGCATCCGCTTCTTCCGGTGGTAAATCGACCGTTAGCAAACCATCAATATCAGATTCAAGCGCAGCGTTGGCGAAGTTATCATAACCCATTTTCATCACGGGGTTTGCATAGCCCATTAATACAACGGGGGTCGTTTGATTCTGCTGACGAAACTGCTTCACCATCGCTATAATGCCAGTCAAACTCACACTGTGTTCCAACGCTCTTTCGTGGGCCAACTGAATAACCGGCCCCTCTGACATAGGATCAGAAAAAGGCACTCCCAGTTCAATAATATCAGCACCACTTTTTACCAGCTGATGCATCATGTCTACGGTGAAATCCGGCGTCGGATCGCCAGCAACAATATAGGGAATTAGTGCTTTACGGCCTTCTTTTTCTAATGCTTGCATACAAGCAGTGATACGACTCAAGGTTTTTTCCTCTTAGCTTTTTGTCTACGTTAAACTTCAATGCCATCGATATCAGCAACGGTGAGTATATCTTTATCACCGCGGCCGGATAAATTCACCACAATGCTTTGCTCTGGTGTCATAGTCCTGGCCAGCTTTTCTGCATAAGCCAATGCATGGCTAGTCTCTAACGCCGGCATAATACCTTCGGTCAATGTTAACTGACGAAATGCATGCAAGGCCTCATCATCATTGATAGCCACATAATTAACGCGATCAATATCTTTTAACCAGGAGTGCTCTGGCCCCACACCGGGATAATCCAAACCGGCAGAAACAGAATGAGTACGGCTGATTTGACCATCTTCATCTTGCATTAGATAAGTACGGTTACCGTGGAGCACACCGGGCTCACCGGCACTCAGTGGCGCAGCGTGTTCACCGGTCTCAACACCGTTACCA
>JAAELM010000260.1 GCA_024226635.1 Oceanicoccus sp.
AACAGCATTAGCATGCAGTCTGGATTCCCGCCTTCGCGGGAATGACGTTGTTTTATTGATTAAGCCCAATCAGTGCTTTTCTTTGGCCATGCCCTTGGCACAATCAAAGTAATCATCACGCCAATTAATACCGCAAAGGCGCCATTGAGAAAGGCATCGTTTTCCTGGTTGTCATTTAAGCGCTGATTATCTGTAGACAGTACCTCCACCTCATTTTTTAACATCTGGTTTTCTTCCAGTAAACGCTGGTTGTCTTCATTCAGTTGAATGGCGCTGGCTGAGATGGCTTTAATATTTTCCAGTTCTTTACTGACCTGATTATTACTACTGGTTAAGTCGGTCAGTTTTTTCTGCGTGGTTGATTGCTTATTCATGATATCCGCTAGCTGTTTCTTTAGCGCGGCATTTTTGCTTTCCATACTTGCGATATTGTTTTGGGCGGCTTTATACATAGCTCGGCCAGAGGGGTTTGCGCTTAGTTCCTGGCTTTGAACCCAGCCCTCGGTGCCATTTCGAGTGCGCACCTGTGTGTAGCTGCCATCTTTGCTTTTGCTGATTTCGGTCAAAGTGGTGCCACTGACCAGATATCTAATGATGCGATACTCGTTACTTTGGCCGCTGCGCAGGGCCACAGTGAGTTGATCACTGACATAAAGGGTTTGGCTGTATGCCTGGCTGCTGGCTGCAATTAAAAGCAACATTAACACGATGTTTTTCACAGGGTTTTCCTTATGGTTGGTTGCCTGACAGTTGTTGTGATTATGGGTTTTTCTTGTGTGATTGATGGTGGATTATAATCCACCCTACGTCTCATTAAAAATCTCTTCGGCTTTGAGATGGGTCAATTTCTGAATATGATGCAGTAAATAATAAAGCGCGGCCATAAGCACAATCGTGCTGGGCAGGGCAATAACAGGAAAGCTAAGGGCGGTCATTCTTCCTAGTTCTTCGGTAAATTCTACTGTGCCGGGTTCACTCACCAGAATCACTTTGGCAAGAATATAGTTAAGCACTGATGACAGAAAGAAGGAGCCGGCTACCATATAAGAAGCGTTAGCCAGCTTATGCTCAAACTCCGTTTCGGTATTATTGGCTTCCAGTGCTGCCTTCACCTTACCAATTTGTAATATCTGGTCATTAAACAGGAAGGTTTTTACCAGCGGGTATTTGGTGCGCACCGAAAAGAGTGTGGCCAATCCAAAGCAGGCAGGAATGGCCGCTTCTTTGATTGCTATATATTGCGGGTCCAATTGCAGCAGGCTAATGCCGCCTGTTAGTACAACACTGAGAATACCCAGGGCTGAAAAGAAATTGGCCTTATGGTTTTCCAGGTAGTCCTTGGCGCCGTAAATAATCGGAAAGCTTAAGGCCACCACAATACTGTAAACCGGTCCCAGATAATCCTCTGAGCTTAACTTGGTCATAATCAGGGTGGGGATAATAATATTGAAGGCCAGGTTGGCTAGCATACTGGGTTTCTTTTGCGATTTTTGTGCTTGCTCGGTGGTCACTGACTAAAGGGCTCCTGACTATTTGGGTCTATCAATTATAAAGGAGGCAAATAATGCCACAAATTGCGTTACTATGTTGCCCACTGTTTCCCTGATTGGGGATTTATTCGCTTGTTGCCAGGTATTCCCCCGTGAATGTAGATTTTCATAGTCATACAACCGCATCCGATGGTGCTTTAAGCCCAATGGATTTGTTGTTGCGCGCTAAAGAGCAGGGTGTAGATTTGATGGCCATCACCGACCACGATACTGTGGACGGTTATCGGTCTGTGTGCGACCGATGGCAGGATTCCTCACTGCGTTTGATTGCCGGTGTTGAGCTGTCCTGTTTATGGAGTCGGCGCCTGATTCATGTGGTGGGTATCAATATCGGTATTGATAACCCTGAATTGCAGGCTGGACTGGAGTTTTTGCAACAAGCTCGGTTGGAACGCGCCAGACTGATAGGAGAAAAGCTGGCCAGGCTAGGCTTTGAAGGGGGCTATGCCTATGCCGCCCAATTAGCCGGCAAAGGCCAGATTGGGCGCCCGCATTTTGCTAAATTCCTGGTGGAGCATGGCCATGTTAGCTCCGAGGCAGAGGCTTTTAAGCGGTATTTAGGGGCGGGCAAAATAGGGGATGTAAAATCCAGCTGGCCAGAGATGGCCAGGGTCATCCAGTGGATTACCGCCAGTGGTGGTGTGGCGGTATTGGCTCACCCCTTACACTATAAAATGACAGCGACTAAACTGCGGGCCTTGCTAACCGATTTTAAAGCGCAGGGCGGCGGTGCTGTTGAGGTGGTTAGCGGTAAGCAGGCTAAAGATCGCACCCAGTATCTGGCCCAATTAGCCGAGCAGTTTGAGCTGATGGCGTCTAAAGGTAGTGATTTCCATCGACCGGGTATGCCGTGGAATGAGTTGGGGCAGGCAGGGGAGTTACCCGGGAATTGCCAGCCGATATGGGCTTTATTTCAATAAACATCGTCATTCAATAAACATCGTCATTCCCGCGAAGGCGGGAATCCAGTGCTGTCAATTTCCGCTTTTGCGGAAATAACAGTATAAGGATGCAGGCTGGATTCCCGCCTTCGCGGGAATGACGTTCATTAGCGGGAGTGACAGGAAGTCGTTTTTAGTGAGTAACTTATGAGCCAGTTTTTCCAGATCCACCCCGATAACCCGCAGGCGCGCCTAATTAATCAGGCAGTAGATATTATTCGTCGAGGCGGGGTAGTGGTCTATCCAACCGATTCCGGCTATGCCCTGGGCTGCCATTTGGGCGATAAAAAAGCCATGGAGACCATCCGCCGTATTCGCCAGCTGGATACCAGGCACAACTTCACCCTGATTTGCCGGGATTTATCAGAGTTGGGTAACTATGCCCGGGTCGATAACAGTGCTTACCGCCTGCTCAAAAATCATACGCCAGGCCCCTATACCTTTATCCTGAAGGCGACCAGTGAAGTCCCCAAACGCCTAATGCACCCCAAGCGCAAAACCATTGGTCTAAGGGTGCCGGAGAACAACATTACCCGCGATCTATTGGCAGGCCTGAATGAGCCGATGATGAGCGTCACCATGATGCTGCCCGGGGATGATTTGCCCATGACTGACCCCTATGAGATTCGCCAAACCTTAGAACATGAGTTAGATCTGGTGATTGACGGCGGCTATTGCGGTATGGAGCCCACTTCGGTGATTGATTTGGTGGAAGATACCCCGGAGATTATCCGCCGCGGACAGGGTGACGTTAGCTATTTTGAGGTGGATTAATCGATCTGGCCACTGTGATCATTTAAGCATTGCCTATATAATGGCTGCCATTGAAATATTACCCTTTAGCCCAACAACCCAAGCAGTGAGATAATAATAAATCCGTGGACGACGAGCTAGTATTAGACAAGGCCCCGCAAGACCAGGCTTCTGCCCCTGAAGAGGCTGTGCTTGTTGATGCCGTGGCAGAGGCCGTGCAACCTTCACCGGGCTTGAAAGAGCTACGCAGCGGTGGTTCACAGCAGGGTGAGATGCCCTTTGCCGTGGTTCAGGGCGAAGCGGTTACCGAGATTCCCCAGGATTTATATATCCCCCCCGATGCGTTGGAAGTTTTTCTGGATGCCTTTGAGGGCCCGTTGGATTTACTGCTCTACCTGATCAAGCGCCAGAATATCGATATTCTTGAAATCAATGTATCCAATATCACCCATCAATATATGCAATATGTTGGGCTGATGGATTCCATGCAGTTTGAGCTGGCGGCGGAATACCTGTTAATGGCAGCCATGTTGGCTGAAATTAAGTCCCGGATGTTACTGCCCCGCTCAGCGGACGCCGAAGAAGATGAAGAAGATCCGCGGGCACAGTTGATTCGCCGCTTGCAGGAGTACGAGCGCTTTAAGCAGGCCGCAGAAGATATTGACGAGATGCCCCGCTTGGGTCGCGAGATCTATGAAGCCAGCGCCGCACCACCGGATATTAAGAAAGAACGTCCTGAGCCGGTGGTCGAAATGAAAGAAATCTTATTGGCTCTGGGTGAAGTACTGCGCCGCGCCGATATGTATGAAAGTCACCAGGTACACAAAGAAAAACTGTCTACCCGTGAGCGTATGTCGCAGGTATTGACGATGATATCGGATAATTCCTTTACGCCTTTTGTTTCCCTGTTTACCGTTGAAGAAGGTCGCCTCGGTGTTGTAGTCACTTTCCTGGCGGTGATGGAATTAATTAAAGAATCACTGGTTGAAATTGTTCAGTCAGAACCCTTTGGCCCCATTCACGTAAAAGCAAGATCATCATGAGTATCGATAGCAAACAATTACAAAATATTCTGGAAGGTGCTTTATTGGCTTCGGCAAAACCTTTGACCGTGACACAACTGGCAGAGTTATTTGATGAAGATAGTGAAGAGCGTCCGGCCAATGATGTGATTCGTGCAGCGCTAGAAGATATTCAGCACGACTGTGAAGGTCGCGGTTTTGAATTAAAAGAAGTTAACAGTGGCTTTCGTTTCCAGGTGGTACAAACTGTCGCCCCTTGGGTTGGCCGTTTATGGGAAGAAAAACCCCAGAAATATTCTCGCGCCCTGTTAGAAACCTTGGCCTTGATTGCTTACCGCCAGCCTATTACCCGCGGTGATATTGAAGATATTCGCGGTGTTGCTGTCAGCTCCAATATTATTAAAACTCTTTTAGAGCGCGAGTGGGTTCGTGTTGTTGGCCATAAAGATGTGCCGGGTCGCCCTGCGATGTATGCAACAACTCGCCGTTTCCTGGATTACTTTAATCTTAAAAACCTGGAAGACTTGCCAACGCTGGCTGAAATTCGTGACCTGGATACCATGAATGAAGAGTTAGCCCTTGAGGGTGTTGATACACCAGACGCTGAACAGGTAGCTGCGGGTGTTGAAGATAACACCGATACCGATACCGATACTGATACTGATACCAATACCAATACTGAGGCCGAGGCCGAAGATCAGGTTGACGTAACCAGCACCGAAGACGATATCACCGCTTAATTGCCATCCTATTTCTCTTATTGAAAAGCCTATTGTTATGACTGATGCTCCTGTTGGCGAAAAACTGCAAAAAATTCTCGCACAGGCGGGGGTTGGCTCACGCCGTGAAATGGAAAAGGTCATTGCTGCTGGCCGTGTCCAGGTCAATGGCAAAGTAGCCCGTCTGGGTGACCGTGCCGGCCGCCGCGATAAAATTTCAGTGGATGGTCATTTAGTGAAGGTGGCCGATGAAAATGTAGGCCGTGTATTGGTCTACAACAAACCCGAAGGTGAAATTTGCTCGCGCAATGACCCTGAAGGTCGCAAGACGGTTTTTGACCGTCTGCCCAAAGTTAAAGATGGTCGCTGGATTGCGGTGGGTCGCCTCGATTTTAATACCACCGGCTTATTGCTGTTTACCACTGACGGTGAATTGGCCAATGCCCTGATGCATCCTTCCTCAGAAATTGATCGCGAGTACTTATGCCGAGTGTTAGGCAGTGTAGATGAAGCCATGCTGCAGCGTATGCTGGACGGTATTCTACTCGATGACGGCGTTGCCAAATTTACTGATATCGTTGATGGTGGCGGCGAAGGTGCTAACCGTTGGTTCTATGTCGCCTTAATGGAAGGTCGCAACCGTGAAGTACGACGCTTATGGGAATCACAAGACGTTCAGGTCAGCCGCTTAAAGCGGGTGCGTTTTGGTAAAGTTTTTTTGCCGCCTAAGCTCAAGCAGGGGCAATGGGAAGAAATGAATTATAAGGATATGCAGGAGTTATATAAAATGGTGTCTATGGAAGCACCAAAGCCAGTAAAAATTCTGCCCAAGGAGTTGGAAAGTATGGAGCGAATGCAGCGTAAAAACCGTGGCATTAAACGGCCTACCCGAGGTCGCGGCTAAGCGAGTGGCTATTCGGCCTGCGGATTAACCCTTAATCATAACTACGCGATTTCTACCTTCATGCTTGGCTTGATAAAGTGCCTTGTCTGCACGGCTAAATAGAGTGGTCATGTCATCTTCGTCAACCAGGCTGGCTGCACCGACACTAACCGTAACGCTCAACGAATTATCTTCAAAGGTCGTCGTCATATTTTCAATATACTGACGAATGCGTTCTGCAACAACGGTAGAGCCATGGGCTTCGGTATGATTAAGTATCAATACAAATTCTTCACCGCCAAAACGGTAGGCGCGATAGGCTGCATCCGTTTCACGACAGCATTGTGACAAAATTTGGGCGACATCTTTAAGTACATAGTCACCGGCAGTATGGCCGTAGTTATCATTGATGGCTTTAAATTTATCAATATCGACAACTAGTACAGACAAGGCCTGATTGTGGCGTTTAGCCAGGGCTACTTCACGCTCAAGCGTCTTCTCCAGTGCCATGCGATTGCCGGAACCTGTCAATGGATCACGCAATGCACTTTGTACCGCTTCACGGTACATCAGTGAATTGCGGATAGGGCAAATCAGGCAGCCGACCAGCATTTCCAGTAGTTGTAATTCCTTTTCACTAAAGCGCTTACTACGACTAAATTTCACTTCTCCCAACGAGTCTTTGTTGGTGACCAAATTGTAGTGGCAGTTGTGGCGGGCGCTGATACCCAGCTCTACATTAGATGTGCGTTTATTGTTGCGGTAGGTCAGGCTATCAATACCCAGACTGCGCTGCATTTCATTGAAAAATAATTGTAAAACTTGCGGCAACTCCAGCGTGGTTTGCAGGATATTGCTTAGCTGCAGGCGTAATTCTGCGTACTGTTCAACACGGATTACATCGGTGCGCTCTCTACCGCTGTGTGTTTTTGAAGTGGGGAAGGCAATAGTGTTTGAACTCTGTACTGTGGTTACCATAACTTAATGGCCTCAATGCTTTGCTATAAGTAATCCAGGGGCAGATAAGTTAAAACTCACTGGCAATGGTTTTCAAAAAGGTTTTCAAAACGGTTTTCAAAATGATAATTAGCGAAAACTATGCCATAAATCATGATTTATTCTTAAGTCACTGATAAGTATTATAAAAAAATAGTAAAGGGAGGTTTGTTTATTGCCATATAGGGTAAAAGCGACAATGCAGGATTATCGGTAGTCAAATTTCTGCCGCCTTCTTTATTCTTGTTTTTGTGTGTAGCTGTCCGGGGTAAAAACCTTCTAGGTGTAGTGTTGGTGGTTTTTGTGGTTAGGGGCGCCAAGGTATTAGGTGGGGGTTTGTGCATCCAGCGCCTGGCCGTTAACCCCCTGACTATCCGGCCCCATCAAATACAAATACAGCGGCATAATATCTTCAGGTAGAGGGTTAACCGATGGATCTTCGGCTGGGTAGGCGGTTTGGCGCATGCCGGTATTGGTCGCCCCTGGGTTAAGGGAGTTAACACGAATATTACTGGTGTTGGCTAGCTCGTCCGCCAGTGTTTCCATTAAACCTTCCACCGCAAATTTTGAGACAGCATAAGGCCCCCAATAGGCTCGGCCTTTGCGGCCAACGCCGGAGGAAGTAAATATAATGGAGGCATCAGGGGATTTTTCCAGCAAGGGTAGCAATGCCTGAGTCATCATAAAAGTCGCATTGGTATTGACTTGCATCACCTCCAGCCACTCTTCACTATCAGTTTGGGCAATAGGTTTACGGTCACCCAGAATACTGGCGTTATGCAGCAAGCCGTCAAGCTGGCCAAACTCTTGCTCCAGTGTGTCATGCATATCGCGGTAATCCTTCATTACCGCACCGCCTAAATGAATCGGGTAGATGGCCGCCTGGGGATAACCGGCGTTCTCAATTTCGTCATAGACCGATTCCAGTTTCTCAATGGTTTTGCCTGCCAGAATTACCGTTGCGCCGTGGGCGGCAAAAGTGATCGCTGCGCAGCGGCCAATACCGTCGCCGGCGCCGGTCACTAAAATAGTGCGACCCTTTAGCAGGTTGTCAGGGGCTTGATATAAGTGCGGTGCAGACATGGTGAGTACCGTTATCGATTAGCAGAAAAGTGTCTTATTAATACAGGCTGGATTTCATCGGCGTGGTTGACATAAAAGTCCGCCTGCCAATGTTCGGCGGGGTCTTGTGGGTCTATATAACCGTAGTTAACCGCGATGGTTTTCATCCTGGCGTTTTTGCCCGCATCAATATCGCGGCGATGGTCACCGACATACAGTGTTTGTTGAACATCGCAACCAATTTGCTTGCAGGCTAACAGCATAGGCTCGGGGTCTGGTTTGGTGTTGGTAACATCATCCGGGCAGACCATGGCGCTGCAGCGTTCGCTGATTAACAGATCCGTGAGAATTGGTTCGGCATAGAGGCGGGGCTTATTGGTGACTATGCCCCAGGGGATATTATGGTTTTCCAGCCAGAGTAATAGCTCGTGAATACCCGGGAAAAGCGCGGTTTCTACGGATAAGTGCTGGCCGTATAAATCCAGCAACTCCAATCGCAGTGCTTCAAAACCGTCGTCACCTTCCTGTAAATCAAAGGCCAGACTTACCAGGGCTCTTGCGCCGTGGGAAACGGTCTCGCGAATAGCGGCATAGGGTAATTCAGCCTTACCATGGTTGGCTAACAACTGGTTAACCACGACAGCAAAATCCGGAGCGGTATCGATCAAGGTACCATCAAGGTCAAAGAGAACCGCTTGCAGGGTGATGGGTGATGTCATAAATAGAATGCTTCGTCAGGCTGGCTTATGGGTGTGTACCAGATAGTTAACCGCTACATCATCCTTATTAAGGCGATACTGTTTGGTAATGGGGTTATAGGTCATGCCGGTCATATCCTGCATCTCCAGGCCGGCTTCGCGAACCCAGTGGCCCAGCTCCGAGGGTTTAATAAATTTATCGTAATCGTGTGTGCCCTTGGGCAGCAGCTTTAATACATACTCGGCACCAATAATGCCAAACAGGTAAGACTTGGGATTGCGGTTAAGGGTAGAAAAATACACATGGCCGCCGGGGCGTACCAATTCAGAACAGGCCTTAATCACCGAGCCGGGGTCAGGTACATGCTCAAGCATTTCCAGGCAGGTGACAATGTCGTATTGGCCTGCTTCCTGTTCGGCTAAATCTTCCGCCGTGATTTGGCGGTAGTTTACCGTCACGCCTGATTCCAGTTGATGCAGTTTGGCCACGGATAAAGGCGCTTCGCCCATATCAATACCATTTACGGTAGCTCCTCGTTGCGCCATCGCCTCACATAAAATACCGCCGCCGCAGCCTACATCCAGCAAGTTTTTGCCGGCAACCGCTGAGTGCAGGTCAATATAATTGGCCCGTAGTGGATTGATTTCATGCAGAGGTTTGAATTCACTGTTCTTGTCCCACCAGCGGCTGGCCAGTGCTTCAAATTTGGCGATTTCAGAAGGGTCTACATTCGCTGAGTTTGTCACTAATCGTTACCTTTTTAAAAGCTACTTTTTAATAATCAGTGCTTGGTGTTTGTCGTGTTGCTGATTTTATCACGCCAGCCCTGGGCTTTGGCGGCAATTTCCGGAATATCAAGATTGGCGGGCTGTCGGTCGGCCAAGACCTGTTGGCCGTGTACCCAGCTATGGGTGACATGATGCCCGCAGGCGGTATAAACCAATTGTGAAACAGGGTCATACAACGGCTGCAGCTCAATCGCACTAAAATCAATGGCAATAATATCGGCTTGCTTGCCCACTTCCAGTGTTCCCAGTTTGCTATCTATAGACAAGGCCTTCGCGCCACCCAGTGTTGCCGCTTCTAAAGCCTGCCAGTCGCTAAGTGCGGAGGCATCTTTGGAGACGGCTTTGGCCAGCAGGGCAGCAGCACGCATTTCGGCAAACATATCCAGGCTGTTATTGCTGGCTGCGCCATCGGTGCCCAGGGCAATGGTAATACCTTCATCGGCCAGGACTTTAACCGGGCAAAAGCCGCTGGCAAGCTTCAGGTTTGACTGCGGGCAGTGCACCACCGAGGCACCGCTGGCTTTAACGATGGCAATATCTTCATCGGTTAATGCGGTCATATGCACCAGCTGAGTCTTTGGTCCCAGAATACCAAGGTCATTCAGGCGGCTAATAGGGCGCTGGCCGTGCAGCTTAAGGTCATCATCCACTTCTTGCTGGGTTTCGTGTACATGAATATGAATGCTGATATCCAGCTCGGCGGCTAACATGCTGACTTTCTGTAAGCCTTCATCGCTAACGGTATAGGGGGCGTGGGGGCCAAACACCACATCCACCAGTTCGCTATGCTTAAAGTCATCGCGCACGGCCAGGCCTTTTTCAATATAGTCGTTCGGGTCTTGCCCCCAAATGGTCGGGAAGTTAAACACAGGGAAGGTAATTTGCGCCCGTATACCCGCCTCGCTGGCGACTTTGGCCACCACATTGGGGAAAAAATACATATCACTAAAGGTGGTAGTCCCGGAGCGCAGCATCTCAGCCACAGCCAGCTGG
Organism: Oceanicoccus sp.; assembly: GCA_024226635.1. GTDB lineage: Bacteria > Pseudomonadota > Gammaproteobacteria > Pseudomonadales > Dasaniaceae > Oceanicoccus. The sequence continues at coordinate 10,407 of JAAELM010000260.1, forward strand.
GTGCCGTCGCGCACAAACTCTTCACTTACCCATTGCCCCTCGGCGGGCCAGATAAATTCCTCCAACCAGGTTTGCAGTGGCTGGTCATCGGCCATGCCGCGAAACAGGCTCATGGCGGCATGGCCATGGGCATTAATCAGTCCGGGGGTTAGCACATGTTCCGGTAGATCAATACCGTAATTGGCATCAAATCGCGCCATAGCTTCATCTTTGGGCAGGATGGCGATAATGTTGCCGCCGTCTATCGCAATACTGTGATTTTCCAGCACGGTTTTGGCGGGCCTAATGGGGATAATCCAGCGGGCGGTGATTAAAGTATCGATCGATTGGGGTGTTTGATGGCTCATAGAAATGGGGAAAATGTGTCCGTATTTTTGTGTGCTGGCGAGTATAACCGGATTCCCCGACAATTGCCCTTTTCCTGTAGAGCGCTGACTTGAAAAAGAGTGGATTTAAGGGCGATTTAAACAGCTTTTAGCTGTCGATATGACATTGATTTATGGTATGATTTTGCCCTTGTCCAGATAGAAGTTCCAGCAGGAAAGTTACAGCTAATAAGAACAAATAAACGCCGTAAAACTGATCAAATTCAAAATAATTAGGAATGCCATTCTCTATGGGTGAATCAACCGATATTGCAAACAATGAAATCCTTCCGGTTAACATCGAAGACGAACTAAAACAGTCGTATCTCGATTATTCCATGAGCGTTATTGTCGGGCGAGCCTTGCCCGATGTGCGTGATGGTCTGAAGCCGGTACACCGTCGTGTGTTATTCGCCATGAGCGAGCTTAACAATGACTGGAACAAGGGCTACAAGAAATCGGCTCGTGTGGTTGGTGATGTGATTGGTAAATATCACCCACACGGTGATTCAGCGGTGTACGAAACCATCGTTCGTATGGCCCAGCCCTTTTCGCTGCGCTATATGCTGGTAGACGGGCAGGGTAACTTCGGTTCGGTTGATGGTGACTCCGCCGCAGCCATGCGATATACCGAAATCCGTATGCGCAAAATTGCCCACGAAATTCTGGCAGATCTCGATAAAGAAACCGTGGACTGGGTGCCTAACTATGATGGCACTGAGCAAATCCCCGCGGTAATGCCCACTAAAATTCCTAACCTGCTGGTTAATGGTTCTTCCGGTATCGCGGTAGGTATGGCGACCAATATTCCGCCACACAACCTTAATGAAGTGGTGACGGGCTGTTTGGCCCTGATCGACAATCCGGATATCACCATTGATGAACTGATGGAACATATCCCCGGTCCTGATTTCCCAACCGCCGCCATTATCAATGGTCGCGCCGGTATTGTGCAGGCTTACCGCACCGGTAAAGGCCGTATCTATATCCGCGCCAGAGCGGAAGTAATCAGCAACGAAAAAACCAATAAAGACACCATTATCATTAGCGAAATTCCTTACCAGGTAAACAAGGCTCGCTTGATTGAAAAGATTGCCGACCTGGTTAAAGAGAAAAAGATTGAAGGCATTGCCGAGCTGCGCGATGAGTCTGATAAAGACGGTATGCGTATTGTTATCGAAATGAAGCGCAATGAAATGGGCGATGTTTGCCTCAACAACCTCTACGCACAAACCCAGCTGGAAAATGTGTTCGGCATTAATATTGTTGCCTTGGTAGATGGTCAGCCGCGCATCCTGAACCTGAAAGAACTGCTGGAGTACTTTGTACTTCACCGCCGTGAAGTCGTGACACGCCGTACGGTTTACCTATTAAGAAAAGCCCGCGAGCGTGGTCATATTCTTGAAGGTTTGGCGGTTGCAATTTCCAATATCGACGAAATGATCGAGCTGATTAAATCCTCCGATACTACCGCAGAAGCCAAAGAGAAATTATCGGCCCGTAGCTGGGAGCCGGGCGAAGTGATGGGCATGTTAGAACGCGCTGGCGCAGGTGATCTGCAAGCAGCGGCTTCTCGCCCGGAAGATCTGGCAGAAGGCTTTGGTTTTATCGACGGTAAATACAGTCTGTCACCGGTTCAGGTTCAAGCCATCCTCGATATGCGCTTGCAGAAACTAACCGGCCTTGAGCATGAAAAACTGCTGAAGGAATACCAGGAAAAACTCGACGAGATTACTGAGTACCTAAGCATTCTTGCGGATGCTGTGAAATTGATGGGTATTATTCGCGAAGAGTTGCAACTGGTTGTCGATGAATATGGTGATGAGCGTCGCTCTGAAATTATTGAGTCCCTGCGCGATATTACCGAAGAAGATCTCATTACCGAAGAAGATCGAGTTGTCACAATCTCCAACGGTGGTTATGCCAAGACCCAAGCTTTGAGTGATTACCAAGCGCAGCGTCGAGGTGGTATGGGTAAATCGGCAACGGCAGTGAAAGATGAAGATTTTGTAGAGCACCTGATTATTGCCAGTACCCACGATACTATTTTGTGTTTCTCCAATGTCGGTAAAGTGTATTGGTTAAAAGTTTTCCATATTCCCCTGGCTGGCCGTAATGCCCGAGGTCGCCCAATGGTGAACTTATTGCCGCTGGAAGAGGGTGAGCGTATCACCTCGATTATGCCAGTGAGTGAATACACCGAAGGCCACTATATCTTTATGGCCACCGCTAACGGTACCGTTAAGAAAACAGCCTTAACCGATTTTTCCCGCCAGCGTAGTGTAGGTTTACGTGCCCTTGAACTGGAAGAAGGCGATGTACTGATTGGTACCGAAGTCACCACCGGTGATTGCGATGTGATGCTATTTAGCTCTGCCGGTAAAGCGGTTCGCTTTAATGAAAACGATGTTCGCGCCATGGGCCGTACCGCCAAAGGTGTTCGCGGTATCCGCCTTGAAGAAGGCCAGAAAATGATTTCATTGATTGTGCCTAAAGACGGTGGCCGTATGTTATCGGTATCCGTTAACGGCTACGGTAAGCGTACCGAATTTACCGAGTTTGCCACCAAAGGCCGTGGTAACAAAGGTATGATCTTTATGCAGGCTTCTGAGCGTAACGGCGATATTGTTGGTGCGGTTCAGGTGTTTGATGGCGATGAATTAATGATGATTTCTGATCAGGGTACGATGGTGCGTACTCGCACTGATGAGATTTCAGTATTAGGCCGCAATACTCAAGGTGTCCGCGTGATTCGCTTGAAAGAAGGCGAACATGTTGTGGGCGTTGAGCGTATTGATGAGCCCGATGAGGCACCTGTTGTTGAGAATACTGAAGGTGATGCTCCAGAAGAATAAAGCCTGCGCTTTATTTCAGTAAAAGTTCCAGCTACGTCAGGCCCCTCTTGCAGAGATCTCAGGCCTGACGTTCTGTTTTAAAATGAGGTTGAGTTGATGTCCCGTAAATATAATTTTTGTGCAGGCCCCGCTGCATTACCTGAAGCTGTGTTACAACAAGCGGCTGCTGAACTGGTTGATTACCAGGGCGCCGGTTTATCCATTATGGAAATGAGCCACCGCTCACCGGAAATTGTGGCGATCGCTGAAAAGGCCGAAGCCGATTTTCGTGAGCTATTAGATATTTCTGATGATTACGCCGTTTTATTTTTACAAGGTGGAGCCAGCACACAGTTTGCTTCTGTACCCTTAAACCTGTTGGGTGATAAAACCACTGCAGATTATGTTAATACCGGGCAGTGGTCTAAAAAAGCGATCAAAGAAGCGAAACGATTTGCTGATATTAATGTGGTGGCTAGCTCTGAAGATACCAACTTCACGACTATTCCAGCTTTTGAAAGTTGGCAGCTCAATAAAGATGCCGCCTACTTGCACTACACCCCTAACGAAACTATTGGCGGTGTTGAGTTTATGTGGACACCGCAAGTGGGTGTTCCAATAGTGGCGGATATGTCTTCAACCATTCTGTCGCGCCCTATTGATGCCAATCAGTTTGGTGTGATCTATGCCGGTGCGCAAAAAAATATCGGCCCGGCGGGTCTAACCATTGCCATTGTTCGCAAGGATTTACTAGGCAAGGCCACTGCCCACTGCCCAGCTATGCTGGACTATAAAACGGCCGCTGAAAACGACTCTATGTACAATACGCCACCCACCTATGGTATATATTTAGCCGGTTTGGTTTTTCAGTGGTTAAAAGATCAAGGCGGTCTGGCCGCGATTGAAGCAGTTAACCGTCGCAAAGCGGATAAATTGTATAACTTTATTGATACCAGCGACTTTTACGCCAACCCGGTTGAAGTGGCCAGTCGTTCATTAATGAATGTACCCTTTACCCTGGCTAATTCCGATTTGGATAAGCAGTTTTTGGCAGAATCTGAAGAAGCCGGTATGCTAAACCTTAAAGGTCACCGCAGTGTGGGTGGTATGCGCGCGAGTATTTACAACGCCGTACCTGAAGCCGCTGTGGATGCCTTGATCGACTTTATGAAAAATTTCGAATCAAAAGCCTAACACCAAGAGTCTAACACCAAGAGCTTAGCCGCTATGTCAGATAAACAGGATCTGGACCAACTGCGTAAAGAGATCGACTCGATCGACAAGCAGATTCATCAACTCCTTAATCAGCGCGCTGAGTGTGCCGAGCGCGTGGCAGAAACCAAGCTGCAAGCCTTTAGCGCTGAGAATGGTGGGGGTGATTTATCCAAGGTGCTGTTTTATCGCCCCGAGCGGGAAGCGCAAGTTTTACGCAATGTGATCGATCGCAACAAAGGCCCGCTAGAGGGTAAAACTGTTGCGCGTATTTTTCGTGAAATTATGTCGGCGTGTTTGGCCTTGGAAAAACCTATGGAGGTGGCTTACTTTGGCCCCGAGGGTACCTTCACCCAGGCAGCTACCATTAAGCATTTCGGCCAGTCTGTTATTAGTTTGCCGCAATCCAGCATTGCCAATGTGTTTTCACAGGTTGAATCAGGCCAGTGTCATTATGGTGTCGTGCCGGTAGAAAATTCCACTGAAGGTATGGTCAGCCATACCCTCGATAATTTTATGGATTCGCCATTAAAGATTTGTGGTGAAGTTGAACTGCGTATCCAGTTGCACCTGTTGGCTAATGAAACGGCCAGCCCTGACACCATCAAAACCATCTGCGCCCATGCGCAGGCCTTGGCGCAGGCGCGTAACTGGTTGGATAACAATTGGCCCGGTATTGACCGTATTGCCGTAGCAAGCAATGCCGAAGCGGCAAAAATGGCTAAGGCCGATCCATCAATAGCAGCCGTCGCCGGTGATATTGCCGCCGAGCAATATGGTTTGATGAAACTTGCCAAAAACATTGAAGACTTTGCCAATAACACAACTCGCTTCTTAATTATTGGTACCCAGGAAGTTGCCCCTAGTGGTAGTGATAAAACCTCGCTGATTGTTGAAGCCAACAATAAGCCCGGCGCCTTGTTAAAACTGTTAGAGCCTTTTCAAAGTTCAGGGGTTAGCTTAACGCGTATTGATACCCGCCCATCGCGGACAGATACCTGGGCCTATGTCTTTTTTATTGAGTTTGAAGGGCATAAAGATGATCAGGTAATTGCTGATATCCTTGAAGGTCTGGGCGACCACTCCCGCGTATTAAAAGTATTGGGTTCCTACCCCAAGGCCGTACTGTAGTTTAAATGTAGTTCTTATAGGTAACATCATGTCCAAAGATAAAAAGTTTAGCTACCAGGTGCAGGAAGAAGAGGGTACCTGGAAGGCAGATATTATCAGAAAGGTATCGGCCAGAAAGACCACTGTCAGTAAAACCCAAAGCGGTTTTGCCTCAGAGCAAGAAGCCACAGCTTGGGCGGATGCCGAGTTGCAAGCTTTTATGAAGCAGTTGGGCGAGCGCAATAAACGACGCGATAAAAAGCGCGACTAAATCTCCACCCCCCCGTCGTTCCCGCGAAGGCGGGAATGACGGGGTAGTGGTGGATTAGGAGATATTCCCAGTAACACGAACGCGTTTAGAACCCGCTGCAGGCTTCTCTTTTAGAGCATTCTGGCGTTGCTTGATTTGGCTATCAATCAGATTTTTTACCGCAATAATAAGGCCAGTAAAAATAAATGCACCGGGCGGCAAGATCGCCAGCAGAAACTGTTTGTAATCAGAAAAGACCACGACTTTCCAGCTGGCGGCGGCTTCGCCAAATAATAAATCCATATTATTGAAGAGGGCGCCAGTGCCAATCAGTTCGCGCATACCACCCAATATAATCAAAATAACCGCAAAGCCCAGCCCCATAATAAAGCCGTCATACATGGCGGGCAGCAGAGAGTTTTTAGAGGCGTAGGCATCGGCGCGACCCAGGATAACGCAGTTAGTCGTTATCAATGGTAGAAAAATACCCAGAATCTGGAACAGCTCATAAGTATAAGCCTGCATCAGCAATTCGATACAGGTGACTGCCGCCGCAATAATCATAACAAAGGCGGGCAGGCGAATGGCATCGGATACAATGCCGCGAATTAAAGAGACACAGGAGTTAGAAATAATTAATACCAGCATGGTGGCCAACGCCATACCGATGGCATTGATAACGGTGCCGGTAACGGCTAGCAGTGGGCATAGACCTAACAGTTGAACGATGGCGGGATTATTTTTCCACAAACCATTTAGAGAGAGTTCTTTATAACTTACCTCACTCATAGTTACTGCCCCTCGGTATGTATTGGCTGCTTAAGAATATCGTGTTGCTGTTGATTAAAATATTGCAGTGTTTGTAAAACGGTTTGGGTAACGGCGCGGGGGGTAATGGTTGCCCCGGTAAATTGATCAAAGACGCCCTTATCTTTTTTCACTTTCCACAGGTCAACGGTAGGGTTGAGCAGTGACTTATTTATAAAGCCGTCAATCCATGTGCTTTTCTTACGATCAATGGCATCTCCCAAGCCCGGTGTTTCACGGTGGGATAAAACCCTTACACCGGCAATCGTGCCATCGACATTAATTCCAATAATCATATCAATATCGCCGGTATAACCTTCTCTGGCAGTGGCGGGGAAAATAACCCCAACCGCAGCACCGTCCTGGCGGGCAATATAATATTTCTTTTCCGAGCGCAGTCCTAACATCTCGCTGTCGCTAATGCCGTGGGCATCTTCCAGCATGGAGTTGTTATGGCGTGACTTGGGAATAATTTCCAGCAGTGCCCGTTCTTCCGCCATACGAATATTTTTACGAATCGTATCTTGCGAGCCAAGGTAAGTACCAGCAATGATGGCCGTACTTAAAATGGCAAAGAAACCCAGCAGCAGGGAATTACGACCTATCGATTCACCTAGCATTATTCGTCTCCGCTCTTATGGGCCGGCTCGTGGCCGTAGGTTCTTGGCTGCGTGTAATAATCCACTAAGGGAGCAGCAAAGTTCATCAGCAATACAGCGAAGGCAATGGCATCAGGGTAGTTACCCCAAACACGAATTAAATAAAGTAGTACGCCAATCAGGGCGCCATAAATTATTTTTCCCATAACAGAAACCGCGGAGGTGACTGGGTCGGTAACAATAAAGAAAGCGCCAAACATAGTCGCGCCACTTAATAAATGAAACAGGGGAGAGCCACCGGAAGCGGAGCTGCCGCCATCATAAAATAACGCTGATATTAAGGTTAAGGACGCCAGCATGCTAATAGGCGCATGCCAGGTAAAGATTCGTTGTGATAATAAGAATAAGCCACCGGCCAGGAAGCCAAGGTTAGCCCATTCCCAACCCAAACCACCCCATTGCCCAAACACGGGAGATTGCTGCCACAGGTCTTCAATTAATAGGGAATTATTTTGCTTCAGGATATCTAGCGGCGTTGCCATGGTGATGCCGTCAACGGCAAAAGCTGCAATAGCTTCACGGCCCGCAAATAAAACACTGATTGCATCCGCAAGGCCTGGCATTTCACCGCTAAAGGCCTGGCGAGGCGCTGCCCATGTGGTCATTTCCACCGGGAAAGAAATCAATAATACAACGTAGCCCACCATCGCCGGGTTAAACGGGTTATAACCCATACCACCATAAAGATGCTTGGCAATTAAAATGGCAAAGCCAACCCCCACCGCAATTAACCACCAGGGGGAGTAGGCGGGCATAGCAACAGCCAGTAATACCGCAGTAACCAGTGCGCTGTAATCACCCAGATAAAAGCCTAACGGTCTTTTGCGTAAAGTCAGCGCCAGGGCTTCGGCAGCCAAAGCCACCCCAGAGGCGAATACAATATTGACCAATACACCCCAACCAAAATGCCAGTTTAATGCCAGCACTCCGGGTATGGTGGCCAGCAACACTAACTGCATAACCCGCGCTGTATTTAGCGGGCCAGTTGCGTGGGGCGATGTGACTTTAAACAGTGCCATAGTTAATTTTTCTGTTGGTGGTCGTCGTAGGCCTGTTTGGCATCGACGAGTTTTATTTCTAATTTGGCCAGCGTTTCAGTCAGTATCTCGACGGTGTCGCTGCCTTCGGCTTGCGCGGTAGCCAGTTTTTCTCGCGTCTTATCCAATCGTTTACCCAAGGCTTTAACGGCATTCAGTAAACGCTCTTCGTCAGTCATAGAGGAAGCCGCTTCACGTTTTGCCAGTGCCCGGGCGATAGCATCTTTAGCAGCATCACCATTGGGTGCTGGGTCCGCAGCCGTTTCAGCTGCAACTTGTGCAGGGTCGGTTGCTGCCTTTTTGGCTTTGGCCCGTTCGACAGCCGCTTGTACTGCGTCCACTTTGCCAGCTTCGGCATTGCCGGCAGCCCGGGCTTCAGCGGCGGCTTTACGAGCTTTGCGTTTGGCCTCTTTCTCAGCCTCTTGCCGCTCTATTCGTTCTTGCCTGGCTTCAAAGCGTACTTTGGATTGTTCGGCTTTAATCGCGTCTTGTTTTTGTTGGCGAATATCGGCTTTGGAGGCGCGATAATATTGCACCAGCGGGATATTGCTGGGGCAGGCATAAGAGCAAGCACCACACTCAATACAATCCATTAAGTTATGGGCTTCCAGCTTTTCGTATTCTTTACCACGGGCAAACCAATACATCTGCTGTGGCAGTAATGACACCGGGCAGGCTTCTGCGCACATGCCACAGCGGATACAAGCTTGTGCCGGTGTGGGTGGCGGAATCTCTTTGGCGCTGGGGGCCATAATGCAGTTAGTGGTTTTTACCACCGGTACCGTTTCACTGTGTAAGGTAAAGCCCATCATGGGGCCACCCATAATTAAACGTGAGGCTTTCTTTTGTTGATAGCCGGAAAGTTCTAACAGGTGGCTTATTGGTGAGCCTAACAAGACTTCATAGTTGCGATTTTGTTCGCAGGCTTCACCGGTAACCGTAGTGATACGAGAAATTAACGGCTCGCCAAATTGTATGGCGCGATAGATTGCAACGGTGGTACCGAGGTTTTGGCAAACAATACCTACTTGAGCTGGCAGACCGCCGGAGGGAACTTCCTTGCCAGTCAGGATTTGGATAAGTTGCTTTTCACCACCTGAAGGGTATTTGGTAGGAAAACTGACAATTTCAATACCGGAACCTTGCGCTGCTTTTTCCAGCGCGGCAATACCTTCGGGTTTATTATCTTCAACACCAATAATGGTTTCTTTAGTGGGCTTGACCAGGTGCTTTAGAATTTTAGCGCCGGCAATAATTTCTTCGGCCCGTTCCCGCATCAGCATATCGTCAGCGGTGATATAAGGTTCGCATTCTGTGCCGTTAAAAATCAGCGTTTCGATCACTTGATCATCGCGTGTGCCCAGTTTTACAGCTGAAGGAAAACCTGCGCCGCCCATACCGGCAATACCGGCTTGCCGTATACGGTTAAGCAATTCCGCTTTATCAACCGCGGTGTAATCTTCAATGCCGCTATGTTCTATCCACTCGTCTTTGCCATCCGCCTGGATAACAATACAGGGCGCTGCCATACCGGAGGGGTGCGCAATATTGCGCTGCTCAATAGCAATCACTTCACCGGATGTTGATGCGTGAACGGGCACACTGACAAAGCCTTTGGCCTCGGCAATGATTTCACCTTTTAAAACTTTTTGGCCCACTGCCACGATAGGGGCCGCCGGTGTGCCGATATGTTGGGATAGCGGAAAGACTAACTGATCAGGAATGCCAGCACTGGTTATTGCCAGTTGGTTGGACTGCTCTTTGTTTTCTGGTGGATGAACGCCACCGTGAATATCCCATACCTTTCTCATGCCGCCACCTCGTCGCCGCTGTTTTTATCAGTAGCTATTACTTCAGCGGGTTTGGGTAAATCCCAACTCCAGGTTTGTACGGTGGTTTCTATAGGCAGCATATCAATACAGTCTACCGGGCAAGGCTCAACGCAAAGGTCGCAGCCGGTACATTCGCTGGCGATAATGGTGTGCATTTGTTTGGCAGCACCGAGTATGGCGTCAACGGGGCAGGCCTGAATACATTTGGTGCAGCCTATGCATTCGTCTTCGCGTACAAAGGCGACGGTTTTAATATTTTCTTCACCGTGTTCTTCATCCAGTGGAACGGCCTCCACATCTAACAGGTCAGCTAAGGCATGGATGGTGGTTTCACCACCGGGCGGGCATTTATTAATAGCTTCGCCATTGGCTATGGCTTCGGCGTAGGGGCGGCAACCGGGGTAGCTACACTGGCCGCATTGGGTTTGGGGTAATAGGGCTTCAACCTGATCGGCAATCGGGTCGCCTTCAGTTTTAAATTTAACCGCAGCAAAACCTAACAACGCACCAAAGGGTACGCCCAAAATCACCAGGGCGATAATGGCAGAGACAAAAGGTTGTTGGGTAATTAATTCAATCACGGCCTGCTACACCAATCCCGCAAAGCCCATAAAGGCTAATGACATTAATCCGGCGGTGATCATACCGATGGCGGCACCTTTAAATGGGTCGGGTACATCGGCAACCGCAAGGCGCTCTCGCATAGCGGCGAATAACACCAGTACCAGTGAAAAGCCCAGGGCTGCACCAAAACCATAAAGGGCTGATTCAACAAAGGTATGCTGTTTATTGATATTGAGTAACGCTACACCCAGTACCGCGCAGTTGGTAGTAATAAGCGGTAGAAACACGCCCAATACTTTATAGAGAATGGGGCTGGTTTTACGGACAACCATTTCGGTAAATTGCACCACAACGGCAATAACCAGGATAAAGGAGATGGTTTTAAGGTATTCCAGACCCAGTGGCAGTAGCAGCCATTCATAGGTCATCCAACTCACAATAGAGGCAAGGGTCAGCACAAAGGTCGTTGCGCTGGACATACCAATGGCGGTCTCCAGTTTATTGGAGACGCCCATAAAGGGGCACAGTCCAAGAAACTGTACCAAAACGAAGTTATTGACCAGAATCGCTCCGATCAGTAGCAGTGAATAGTCTGCCAACATAAGTGCTTAAACCTTTGTGGTCATAAGTTACTGTATTTTCATGCCGGGTTTGGCGCCTTTGTCGGGCTCCAGTAGCCAGATATCCTCGCCGCCGGGGCCTGCGGCTAATACCATGCCTTCGGAAACGCCGAATTTCATCTTGCGGGGCGCTAAATTGGCGACCATAACGGTGTGCTTGCCGACCAGGTCTTCTGGCGCATAAGCGGACTTAATACCCGCAAAGACCTGTTTGGTACCTGCATCCCCAAGGCTTAGTGTTAGCTGTAGTAACTTATCAGCACCTTCGACATGGTCTGCCGCAATAATCTCTACTACCCGTAAGTCGACTTTGGCAAAGTCATCAAACTCAATAGTGGCCGGGGCTTCATTCTTGGTCGCTTTGTTCTTTTTGGCCTTTTTCTCAGGTTTGGCGGGCGTTGATTCTTTACCTGCTGCTACCATGGCATCGACCTTGTCTTTATCAATACGGGTCATTAGTGGTTTAAACTTGTTAATCTGGTGGCTTAGCAACGGTTCAATAGCACCTTGCCATTCAAGGTCGGCATTTAAAAAGGTGCAGGCCTTCTCGGCAGTTGTGGGAAGCACCGGCTTTAAATAAATCATTATCAAGCGGAACAGGTTGACGCACAGTGAGGCCACTGTAATAACCTGCTGCTCTTTGCCTTCTTCTTTGGCCAGTTTCCAGGGTTCCTGACTATCAAAATATTCATTGGTGATATCGGCAATGGCCATAATTTCACGGATGGCTTTGCTGAACTCACGTTGTTCATAAAGCTCGGCAATGGCTTCGCTTTTGGCGACAGCGTCTTGCCATAGTTGTTCGTCAGCCAGATTGGCAGACATTATGCCGTCATTGCCTTTGGTAATAAACTTGGCAGAGCGTGATGCGATATTCACCACTTTGCCGACAAGGTCGGAGTTAACCCGCTGTACAAAGTCTTCAAGGTTTAAATCAATATCATCAACGGAGCCGGACAATTTGGCGGCGTAGTAATAGCGTAAATACTCAGCATCTAAGTGATCAAGGTAAGTCGAGGCTTTGATAAAAGTGCCACGGGATTTGGACATCTTCTGGCCGTTGACGGTGACAAAGCCATGCACATAAACAGCACTCGGTGTGCGGTAACCGGCGGAGTGCAGCATGGCGGGCCAGAATAAACCGTGGAAGTTAATAATATCTTTGCCGATAAAGTGATAGAGCTCGGTATCGGCATCTTCAGCCCAGTAATCGTCGAAGTTTATACCGGCTTTATCGCAGTAGTTCTGGAAGCTGGCCATATAGCCAATCGGTGCATCCAACCATACATAGAAGTATTTTCCAGGGGCATCGGGTATTTCAAAACCGAAGTAGGGGGCATCGCGGGAGATATCCCATTCTTGCAGACCGGCTTCCAGCCACTCGCCGAGTTTGTTGGCAATTTGATCTTGCAGGCGACCGCTGCGGGTCCATTCTTTCAATAGGTCTTCAAACGCTGGCAGGGTGAAGAAGTAGTGAGTCGATTCTTTTTCTACCGGTGTCGCGCCTGAAATAGCAGACTTGGGATTGATTAAATCCGCCGGGCTATAAGTGGCGCCACAGGCTTCGCAGTTATCACCGTATTGATCTTCGGCTTTACATTTAGGGCAGGTGCCTTTGATATAGCGGTCCGCCAAAAATAATTCTTTTTCGGGGTCGTATAGCTGGGTAATTTCCCGGCTGGCAATATGGCCGTTGTCCCGCAGTTTTTTGTAGATCAGCTCTGAGTAATGTTTGTTCTCATCAGAGTGGGTGGAGTGATAATTATTAAAATTAATTAAAAACCCCGCCAAATCTTTTTCATGTTCAGCCTGCACATTGGCAATTTGTTGCTCTGGGGTAATGCCATTTTTCTCCGCAGTCAGCATAATGGCGGTGCCGTGGGCATCGTCGGCACAGACGTAGATACATTCATTGCCTCGCTGTTGTTGAAAGCGCACCCAGATATCAGTCTGGATGGTCTCTAACAGATGGCCTAAATGGAGGGAACCATTGGCATAGGGCAGGGCGCTGGTAACCAGTATTTTACGGGGCGATGTCTGGGGCATAGGGGTCTGTGTATAAGGCCTGTGTTTTGTATGGCTGCTTATGTCGCTCTAAAGGGGCGCTACTATAGCCTTTTTACGCTGCCTTTTCATCCACTTAGGCGGGCTAAGCGGCTGTTTCGTTTATTATTTTTGAGTCTTGGTAAATAACTGAGTAAAATACTGGGTTTTTGCGTCAACACTCCCTGGAGAAAGTATGTCTGAAGTGACACAAGTGCAGGTGGAAGAAGCCCTGCAGCAGTATGTGGTTCCCCATCTGAATAAGAATGTGCTGGTGGCCGATGCCCTCAAGTCGATCTCTATCGACGGCGGTATGGTGACCATCGTTATTGAGCTGGGTTTTGCGGTGGCTTCTATTAAAGCCGCCATGCAGAAGGCTATTGTGGGGTTAGTAAGCCAGATTCCAGGTGTTGAGAATGTCAGTGTTGAGATCAGCTGGGCTATTGCCTCGATCAAGGGCCAGCGTGATATGCGCAATATGGATAGTGTGAAGAATATTATTGCGGTGGCTTCCGGCAAGGGTGGCGTGGGTAAATCTACCACCTCTGTCAATTTAGCCCTGGCCCTGGCTAAAGACGGCGCCAAGGTAGGTCTGTTAGATGCTGATATTTATGGCCCAAGTCAGCAGATGATGCTGGGGGTGGATGCAAGTGCCCGCCCTGAGTCAGAAAATCAGCAATACTTATCACCCATTGAAGCCCACGGTTTAAAGACCATGTCGATGGGTTATCTGGTCACGGATAAAACCCCGATGGTATGGCGCGGCCCGATGGCCGGCGGTGCGTTAAACCAATTGTTGGCGCAAACCTGGTGGGGTGAGTTGGATTATTTGATAATTGATATGCCCCCTGGAACCGGTGACATTCAGCTGACTCTTTCGCAAAAAGCCGCGGTGGCCGGTGCAGTGATTGTCACTACACCGCAGGATATTGCACTAATGGATGCGCAAAAAGGCATCGAGATGTTTACCAAAGTTGAAGTGCCAGTGCTGGGTGTGGTGGAAAATATGGCGATCCATATTTGTAGTGCGTGTGGTCATAAGGAGCATGTTTTTGGTGATGGTGGCGGTAGCCGGATTGCTGAAGAATATAAAGTGCCGCTATTGGGTTCTTTGCCATTGTCGCTGAAAATTCGTCAGCAGGTCGATGCCGGGGCACCAACAGTGGTGGCGGAGCCGGAGAGTGATGAAGCCTTACTTTATGGTGAGATTGCCAGAGATATGGCGGTGCAGTTGGCTGGCCAGGGTAGTGCGGGGCCTGCTTTCCCGAATATTGTTATCAATAACGATTAACCGAGTGCAATGACAATCAGTGCTTACTGATTGTCATAATTTTCAGTAGCGTTTTCCAGTACGGCCATAGTGACACCCGCTTGAGCAAACATATCCCGTGTTTCCTGGGCGGCGTGGTACATGTATTTTGCCACTACCTTTTTAATGCCACAGCTAATAATCAACATGGCACAAACGCGGCAAGGTTCCATCTTGCAATACAGCGTACTGCCTTCCAAAGAAATACCGTGCTTGGCTGCCTGGCAGATGGCATTTTGTTCAGCGTGGATAGTTCTCATACAGTGCTGGCGGGTAGTGCCGTCGTCGTCAATGACCTGTTTCATCAGGTGCCCTACATCATCACAGTGGGAGAGACCTGCGGGTGAACCTACATAACCGGTGGAAATAATACGTCGATCCCTAACGATAATGCAGCCTGACCTGCCACGGTCACAAGTAGCTCGTGTGGCAACAGTGTCCATCATATCAATAAAATAGTCGTCCCAGTCTGGTCTCATATGTTAAAGCCTATGGCTAATCGTGATACGGGTTAGTTGAGTGGCCGACAGTATACCAGTTACTTCTGTCTTCGCACTTGTTAAGATTCGCTGATGATAAGCCTAATGTGGAGTGGTTGTTATGAGGGTATTACTCTCAATCGTGTTGTTAGTCAGTGTTCAATTTCAAGCGGCGCAGGATGTTATCAGCGATGACTTTCAATAAAGGGGACGCAAGAGACTGTTAAATGGAAATAGCCTTAGAGCATATTGTATTACTGATGATAACTGGCCTATTGGCAGGAGTGATCAATACCCTGGCGGGTGGTGGCTCAAACCTGACCCTGCCGGCCTTAATGGTAATGGGTATGCCCGCTGATATTGCCAATGCTACCAACCGTGTGGCGGTAACTTTACAAAATGCTGTGGCGATGCAGGGCTTTTATAAGCACGATAAATTACCCACCGATGATCTTGGCGCTATCTTGTTACCTACTTTGGTCGGCGGTTTTTGCGGTGCGATTGGAGCGTCCTATGCGCCGGAGTGGATATTAAAGCCACTGCTACTTGCCGTAATGTTGACTATGACAGTGATTATGCTGGTTAAACCCGGTGTGATATCGCCTCCGCCCGGCACCATCCCCCACAAAGTCAAAGCAAAGCCATCTGCCTGGTGGTGGTTGGCGGGTGCTGGTTTTTATGCGGGCTTTATCCAGGCCGGTGTCGGTTTTATTTTAATCACCGCCCTGGCAGGTTCTCTGCGCTATGACCTGGTAAGAACCAATGCCTTAAAAGTGGTCTGTGTGCTGGTACCGACAGTAGTTGCACTGGCGGTATTTACTGCCAGGGGGCAGGTGCTATGGGTTCCCGGTTTGATATTAGCGGTCGGCAGTATGGCGGGTGCCTATATCGCCGTAAAATTTGCCATCACCGCCAAGCCAGCAACCCTAAAGTGGTTCTTATTTGTAATGACACTCTGTGGCAGCGCTGCCGTGTTAATGTTTTAAATAACCGTCACCACTAAGGCTATGTTAGTCTCTGTCTGGCTAGTCTTTGTCTATTAATAAAAAAGAGAGGAATACGCATGCCATATTCACCCGATATTGTTGAAGAACTGAATATCCTTGCCCGTTTTAATCTCGATACCACCCAGGCGGGCATTAAAGTTCATGCTAATGCTGGTCCTGAGGTGATTAGTGCCACTCAACGCTTATTTGATAAAGGACTGATCTCCCAGTCGGATGGTGGTTACCTAACGCACCGGGGAATTGAAGCAGCGGAGCACGCTCAAAATCTGATGGGCATTATGAAAACGGGCTAAGAACCTTTGCCTAAAGACCTATGCCTAAGAACCTATGCCGTCAGCAGTGACTTCCTCGACATAAACAGTTAAAATTTTCATAAT
>JAAELM010000261.1 GCA_024226635.1 Oceanicoccus sp.
ATTGATTTTCTTGTGGGCCGTAACATAGCAATAACAGAGTGGATAAAAACACTTAGACAGTTACCGTATGATTACGATGAACACTGGTGGCCGCATGATGGCGCTAACCGTGAGCAGTTTAGCGGTAAGAGTAAAGCAGACCAGGCGGCAGAGCTTGGTTTTTACGTTGAGATATGCCCAAACTTATCACGCGAGGACGGCATTAACGCATCACGTGGTATGATACGAGTTGCTAAGTTTGACAAGAACAAAACAAGTAAGCTAGTAGACGGCTTACAAGGTTATCGTAAAGAGTACGACGAGAAGTTGCAGCGCTTTAAAGATAACCCGCTACATGATTGGGCTAGTGATATTGCTGATAGTTTTAGGTATATGAGCATTGCTTGGCGTAAAAACTTAACTACTGCCATAGGTAATAGAGCAGTCAACAACATTAAAGTTAAAAGGGCGTACGGCTAATGAAAAACGAGCAGATAATTAAACGACTTGAGCATTTGACCGCCGAGCGAAAGACTATAGACAGCACTTGGCAAACAATAGAAAAGTACATCACGCCATATCGTGGTCAGTTCTTTGAAGACCAGACAAGCGAGCATGAACAAAACTGGCGTAAACGTGAAATATTCGACAGTACAGCCGTTAACGCTTGCCAAACATTATCCGCTAGTATTCATGGCTCTATAACTTCACCTGCTTTTCGTTGGTTTGATTTACAATTCAGAGTTGACCAGCTAAACCAAACACAGGAAGCAAAAGAATGGTTAGACGATACCGCCG
>JAAELM010000262.1 GCA_024226635.1 Oceanicoccus sp.
CAGTTTCAGCGCTATTGGTTGGAAGGGGGAGATTGAGTGGCAGCTGATCTTTTTTAATAAGAATTGCCCTTGTGCATAGCCTTTGTGCGTTTGATTAGTATAATGCAGGACGCTAATAATAACCGTATCAGCTGATCGCTTAATTGCTGGAGGAAAGTAACGTGTTCGAATTGGTCAAAGCCGGTGGTTGGCTTATGCTGCCGATCATTATTTGTTCCATTGCCGCAGCCGCTATCTGTATTGAGCGTTATATCGCTTTAAACCCCGCTAAAATTGCTCCGCCTAACCTATTGGCGCAAGTATGGGGTTGGATAAAAAACAATCAGCTCGACGCCTCCAAAATCCGTGAGTTAAAAACGACATCCCCTTTGGGTCGCATTCTGGCCGCTGGCCTGAGTAACTCACGCCATGGCCGCGAGGTGATGAAAGAAAGCATTCAAGAGGCTGCCAGTCATGTTGTTCACGAGCTGGAACGTTACCTCAATACGCTGGGTACCATCGCTGCCGTTTCTCCCTTACTGGGTTTGTTAGGCACCGTTATTGGTATGATCAAAGTCTTTACTGAAATTATGTTACAGGGCACCGGTAATGCCGCGGTATTAGCGGGGGGGATTTCAGAAGCTTTGATTACCACTGCAGCCGGTTTAAGCGTGGCCATTCCGGCTTTAATTATGCACCGCTTTTATTCCCGCAGAATTGATTCGGTGATTGTTACCCTTGAGCAGGAAACCATCAAATTGGTGGATGCCTTACATGGTGACCGCCAGGTAGATGTAAAAGATAACTAGATAAACAAGGTCTATTCCGTGCAATTTAAACGTCAAAACAAAGCCGCCGTATCCGTGGATTTAACGCCGCTGATCGATGTCGTTTTTTTGCTGTTAATTTTCTTCATGGTCTCAACCACCTTTACCAAGGAAACCCACCTGAGTCTGAATTTACCTGAAGCCACCGGTGAAGAAAAAACCGACCTCCCGAAACAAATAGAAATCTTAATTGATGCCAATGGCCAATATGTAATCAATGGCCGCAGTCTGGTCTCAACCACCATTGAAACCGTGATGGCCGCACTGAAAGAAGTTTCCGCCGGTGATGTTAAAGTGCCCCTGGTAATCACCGCTGATGCCACCACGCCCCATCAAGCAGTGATTACCGCCATGGATGCGGCGGGGCAGTTAGGCTTTGCGCAACTAAGCCTAACCACTAAAAATCCTGGCGGCGACTAAACGCCTATGACTGCTTCTTCTAACGAACATCGCCTTGTTCGCAGCTGGTATCAAAAATCATTGTGGCTTTATTTGTTGGCGCCCTTGTCGCTGCTGTATTTTTTGCTGGCAGGTGTTCGTCGCCTTGGTTTTCGTTTAGGTATTTTTTCTTCCTTTAAAGCTGCTGCGCCAACTATAGTCGTGGGTAATATTACGGTGGGCGGTGCTGGTAAAACCCCGGTAGTGATTGCACTTGTTGAAGCGCTGTGCAAGCAGGGTTTTAAACCCGGTGTTATTAGCCGTGGCTATGGCAGTGACGCCCCATGTTATCCCTATGCTGTTAAGGCAGATAGCTTACCCATTCACTGCGGTGATGAGCCCTTATTAATTGCCCAGCAAACTGGTGCACCGGTAGTCATTGATGCCAACCGTAAAAGCGCTATCACTATGCTGTTAGAACACAATGATTGTGATGTGATTGTGGCTGATGATGGGCTTCAGCATTATGCCTTGCAACGGGATATAGAAATTGTCGTCGTGGATGGCCAGCGTGGCTTTGGCAATGCCTGGCTATTGCCAGTGGGGCCATTGCGTGAATTGATTCATCGCTTATCACAAGTTGACTATATTATTGCCAATGGTAAGTTAGAAACAGAATTACCGTTGCCCGCAGCAACGCCTTTTTATGCTATGACCTTACAGGCGCAAGCCCTGCAATCGCTAACCACAACTAACGAAGTGACTATGGCTGACTGGCCCTATGGCAAACGTGTTCATGCCGTTGCCGGTATTGGCAACCCGGCCCGTTTCTTTACCACTCTTCGTCAGCTGGGTTTTGATCCGGTAGAGCATGCCTTTGCCGATCACTACAATTATGCTGAGCAGGATTTTAACTTCGCTGAGACTTTGCCCATAATTATGACGGCCAAAGATGCAGTTAAAGTTCGCACTCTACAAGCCCCTGGCAATAGCTGGTGTTTGCCGGTAGAGGCGGAGATTGATCCGTTGTTTTTTGCTAGTATTAGCCAGCAGATTGAATCACTGAATGCCAAGAGACAGCAATCATGAGTTTTACCGTCGTTATCCCCTCACGCTATGGATCAAGCCGCCTGCCGGGCAAACCCCTGGTGCAAATTGCTGGCAAGCCGATGGTGCAGCGTGTTTATCAACAGGCTAAACAAAGTAATGCAGGGCGTGTTGTTATTGCAACGGATGACCAACGTATCGTTAGCGCCGCTGATGGTTTTGCCGCAGAGGTGATGATGACATCCCCGGAGCATGACTCGGGCACTGACCGCTTACAGGAAGTGGTCACTCAGTTACAGCTTGATGACGATCATATTGTAGTTAATGTGCAGGGAGATGAGCCTTTAATTCCACCCGCAGTGATCAATCAAGTGGCCAATAAGTTATTACAAAATCCACAGGCGGGCATTGCCACACTGGTAGAAAAAATTACCGATATTGAAACTGTGTTTAACCCCAATGCCGTTAAAGTGACTATGGATACCAACGGCAAAGCGCTGTATTTCTCCCGCGCGCCTATACCCTGGAGCCGTGATAGCTTTGACGGCAGCAATGAGCAGTTACCAGCGGATGTTAACTACTATCGGCATATTGGTATCTATGCTTACCGGGTTTCTTTTTTGCACCAATTTGTTAGCTGGCCAAGCAGCTCACTGGAAGTGACCGAAAAATTGGAGCAACTGCGCGCATTGGAAAACGGCGTTACCATTATGGCCAGTGAAGCCTGTGAAGCTATTCCTGCCGGTATTGATACCGAACAGGATTTACAGGCAGTACGCGCCTTGTTTGACCAGGATGGCCACTGAGTATGCCTGTTAGCGTGGTGACTTAAGTGACATTACATATGCGCCTGAATGCGCCGCTCCAGGGACTTAATACACTGGCCATTGAAGCCAGTGCAAAATTCCTGATTGAAATTAAAAAACCTTCTGATGTGGTTGATGCCCTTGAGTTGGCCAAGTGTAATGAGTGGCCGGTTATTTTTTTAGGTGGCGGTAGTAATATCGTTTTTACCGAAGACCTTGATGGTATGGCTATGCATTGCCTGCTAAAAGGTATTAGCGCAGAGCAGCAGGGTGATGATGTGCTGGTAACAGCGCAGGCGGGTGAGAGTTGGCATGGTCTGGTGCAGTATTGCTTACAGCAGGGCTACTATGGTCTGGAAAACTTATCGTTGATCCCCGGTACTGTAGGTGCCGCCCCCATCCAAAATATCGGCGCCTATGGTGTGGAGCTGGAACAGCTTGTGGAATCGGTCTACGGCTGGGACCTGAATCAGCAGGCCTGGCGCACACTATCGGCAGAAGAGTGTCAGTTTTCCTATCGCAATAGTATTTTTAAACAGCAGCTAATGTATCGCTTTTTTATTA
Source organism: Oceanicoccus sp. (assembly GCA_024226635.1). GTDB lineage: Bacteria > Pseudomonadota > Gammaproteobacteria > Pseudomonadales > Dasaniaceae > Oceanicoccus. Next base: position 3,602 of record JAAELM010000262.1, read on the forward strand.
CCTCGGTTACGCTGCGCCTGTCTTTAAATGATATACCCAATATTAGCTATGGTGCTTTACAACAGCATTTTAAAGCGGCAGGTATTCAATCTCCCACAGCTCAGCAAGTCTCTGAGGCGGTGATTGCTATTCGCCAAAGTAAATTACCCGACCCAACCAAACTTGCCAATGTGGGTAGCTTTTTTAAAAACCCGATAATTAGCCAACAACAGCAGCAACAGCTGTTAAGTCAATTTCCTGATATGGTCTGTTACCCTCAAACCGATGGGCGCGTTAAAGTGGCTGCCGGATGGTTGCTGGAGCAAGCGGGGTGGAAGGGTAAAAAAATGGGCGCCGTTGGTATGCATGACCAGCAGTCATTGGTATTGATTAATTATCAGCAGGGTGATGGTAAAGATGTACTCGACCTGGCGGAGGCTATTGAGGAAGATATTGCCCAACGCTTTTCGATTGAACTAGAAATTGAGCCGAAAATTTTTTAATGATCGAGTCAATTAACGATAAAACGACCAATACCTCGGAGGATAAAAAGCCTCCGGTATTTGATCACTCGTCATTTTTAAAAGCACTGACCACCAAGCCTGGCATTTACCAGATGTATGATGCCGATGGCAAAATACTCTATACCGGCAAAGCCAAAAACCTTAAAAATCGCTTATCCAGTTATTTTCGTAAGCAGGGCCTTGAGGTTAAAACCGCGGCCCTGGTTTCAAAAATTCAATCCATTGAAGTCACTATCACCAACACTGAAGCGGAAGCTTTATTGTTGGAGCATAACCTGATTAAGCAACAACGTCCCCCTTATAATATTTTATTACGGGATGATAAGTCTTTTCCCTATATTTATTTATCTTCCCAGCATGAATTCCCCCGTATTGTGATTCATCGTGGCGCCAAAAAAAGTAAGGGGCGTTATTTTGGTCCGTACCCCAGTTCCGGTGCAGTCAAAGAAAGCCTTAATTTTTTGCAAAAAGTTTTTAAGGTGCGCCAGTGTGAAGATAGCTTTTACAATAATCGCTCACGCCCCTGTTTGCAGCATCAAATTGATCGTTGCAGCGCGCCCTGTGTGAATAAAATTGCTGCTGACGAGTATGAAGAGTCCGTGCGTCATACAGTGATGTTTTTAGAGGGAAAGAATAAAAGCCTGATTAATGAGCTGGCCAATAAAATGGATACCGCCTCCGCTGCGCTTGAGTTTGAAGAAGCCGGTGAATGCCGCGATAAAATCCAATACCTGCAGCAGGTACAAGCCAGTCAATATATCGAAGGGGAGTCCGGTGATATTGATATTGCCGCCTGTGATTATCGCGCCGGGGTTGTGTGTATTCAGGTGCTGTTTGTCCGTGGTGGCCGAGTCTTAGGCAGTAAAAGCTATTTCCCAAAAGTTTACCTGGATGAACAGCAGCCACAAATTCTGGAAGCGTTTTTATCCCAGTACTATTTGGCGGATGGTGCCGGTGCCCGGGCCGATAATATGCCCAGGGAAATTGTGGTTAGCCATGGGTTTGAAGGCAGGGAGACTTTGGCCGAAGCCCTGTCTGCACGTTTGGGTCGCAAAACCACGATTAGCCATCAGGTCCGTAGCCATCGGGCCAAGTGGTTAAAACTCGCTATTGAAACCGCGCAACAAAACCTGACCGGCCACCTGGCCAATAAACAAACCATCTACCAGCGCTTTGAAGCCTTGCAGGACGCCCTTAAGTTGCAGGAGTTACCACAGCGGCTGGAGTGTTTTGATATTAGCCACAGCAGCGGTGAAGCAACAGTGGCTTCTTGCGTGGTGTTTGATACTAACGGCCCCCTTAAATCTGATTATCGTCGGTTTAATATTGAAGGCGTTAATGCCGGTGATGATTATGGTGCAATGCATCAGGCCCTGAGCCGTCGCTATACCCGTATTAAATCCGGTGAGGGGGCGATGCCGAATATCTTGTTTATTGATGGCGGCAAGGGACAGGTAAGCCAGGCCCTATCGGTGCTTGAGGAACTGCAAATCACTGACCTGCTAGTGGTTGGTGTGGCCAAAGGTACAACTCGCAAGGCCGGTTTTGAAGTGCTTTATCGCGCTGATACTGGAGAAGAATTTGTAATGCCTTCGGATTCCTCCGGTTTACATCTGGTGCAGCATATCCGCGATGAGTCCCACCGTTTTGCCATTACTGGCCACAAGCAACGGCGGGATAAAAAACGCCGTGAATCGCCGCTTGAAGGTATTCCCGGTGTGGGGCCCAAGCGACGTAGGGAATTACTGCGTCATTTTGGCGGCTGGCAGGAAGTCAAAGCTGCCAGCGCAGAGGATTTGGCTAATATTCCCGGAATCAGTGAAAAATTGGCCAGAGATATAGTGGCGGCCCTCCATAATGGGTAGAATGCCTGCACATTTTAATGATGCCTGATTAATGAATATACCTAACGCCCTCACGCTATTTAGAATAGCCCTGATACCCGTCTTCGTTCTTGTCTTTTATCTTCCGTTTCACTGGAGCTTTATGGCGTCGGCGGTGATCTTTGCCCTGGCGGGCATTACGGATTGGCTGGATGGCTATATGGCCCGTAAGTTGGATCAGTCTACGCCCTTTGGTGCGTTTCTTGATCCCGTTGCTGACAAACTGATGGTGGCTATTGCCCTGGTGCTATTAGTGGAGCGGTTTGGCAGTTGGTGGTTTACCATTCCGGCCATGGTGATTATTGGTCGTGAAATTGTTATTTCCGCTTTGCGTGAATGGATGGCTGAGTTGGGCAAACGTACTAGTGTGGCGGTGTCTTATGTGGGCAAGGTTAAAACCATGTTCCAGATTCTGGCAATACTGGTGTTATTGGTCGCAGCCCCTGAACGTAGTGGAATGTTGCTGGATGCGGGGCTGGTATTACTCTACCTCTCCGCTATCCTGACGCTCTGGTCTATGGTAGTTTATATCCGCGCCGCCTGGCCAACCTTTGAAATAGGCGGCGACTGATCAAGGGAGAGCCTGAATCTTTTCTCTTCCACCAGCTCGCCGGTCAGCAGGTCAATGCTATAATTCTTACCTTCTCAGACATAGAATAGGGCAGCATGTTCGCAGAAACAGAGATAATGATAAAAAGCTCTGCCTGTGTTACAGGGGGCAAATATGCTAGTATGCATCAAAGTTCGCCTTAGCTTAGGAGCATTGTGATGCCCGTAGTTAATAATCAGAAAAACAAGCTCACTTTGGCGGATTTTATTTATGCCGTTAGCTGATTTAATCAATACATTCATAGCGATAATTATGAGATACCACAAACTGTATTCACGGTGGTTGATAACTTGTTTGTTGTTGTTGCCTGCCGTTAGTTACTCCGATACCAGTTCTGATGAGGTAGGCAGTGAATCATTTAAGCCCTCCTTTAATAAGCCGCGTAGCGATTTGCATATCAATGGTTTTTTGACGGTAGGAGTCAATCATGCTGATCCCGAAGTGACCAGCACTAATGAAAGTTATCGGAGTGATCTATCCTTCGATACGAAGGCCATACTGGGTTTGCAGGCTACCTACCAGCTGACCAGTAAATTTAATGTTACAGGCCAGATAGTGTCAAAGGCGGATAAGGATTGGGGGTTGGATACTGATCTGGATTGGGCTTTTTTTCGTTATCACCTGACTGATGATTTAACCTTTCGCGCAGGTCGCCTACGCTTACCCCTGTATTTTTTTTCTGAGTCCGCGGAAGTGGGCTTTAGCTACCCTTGGGTAACGCCTCCCTCTGAAGTTTATGTTGTGCCGTTGTTTGATTATGAGGGCGCAGATTTTCTCTACTCGATGCCGACTGGAGACTGGATTCATCAGTTGCAAGTTTTTGGCGGTAGTGTTGATACAGAGATCTTAAAGGCCAGTACTACCTACGGTATTAACCTCACTTCCAGTAGCGGGCCCTGGACATATCGGGCCAGCTTCTTAGAGGTTAATGATGCTGAGCTTAATTACCCCACATTTCCTCAACTGGAGTCTTCGTTTGATATTTGGGATGCTATTGATTATTACGCTGCGGCAGCGATCTATGACGATGGCGATTGGTTATTGATATCGGAATTGTCGGTTTTAGATACAGGAAGTAGTACGGTTTTATTCGGTAAGAATTCCGGTTATATCACAATCGGCAAGTATATAGACCATTGGCTGCCGTACTTTAGCTACGGAAAATCTTACACCACAAATGAAGCGCCGTCTCAGGTGTTGTTTGAGTTGCCAGTTGAATTTCCTCCGTTCAGCATTCCTGTCTATAGCGACATTCTGGAATTTACCACCACTTCTTATAGCCTGGGTTTGCGTTACAATCTTAATGCCAATACCAGCGTAAAATTTCAGTGGAGTCATTTTACTGATTTTGATGGTACCGGTGGTAGATTTTTCAATTTGAGATTTTCTAATTCGACAACAGATGTTGATAGTGTCGACACCTTCGCATTAGTAATAGATATGGTGTTTTAATGATTATTAAACCATATACTCACTGGTTTGGATTGATAGTCGTGCTGATAGGTTTACTGTTGCCTGTGCATGTCTTTGCCAGTATTTTTGTGGTTGTTCATCCCGATAGAGACATCAATAACATTTCTCCAGTACAGGTTGCTAATATATTTCTCGGTAAAACAAAAAGGCTGTCTAACGGGGGATTGATTATTCCCGTTGACCAGTCCAGAGACAGCCACACTCGCAATGAGTTTTATAGCAAGCTGCTGAATAAAAATGAAAACCAAATGAACGTGTATTGGGCTCGACAGGTTTTCACCGGTAGAAGCCAGCCACCGGTTCAAGTGACTAACTGCAATGAAGTGAGGCTTCTGATTAAGGATAATCCCACCTTTATCGGCTATATCCACAGTGATTGTAACGATATTGGCATCAAAGTCATTTTAAGAATTCCTTAGATCCATCCTCCGTTTTTTTCCGATACCTTTTCCGATACCTTTTCCAGTACTTATCCCCGCCGCCTTGCCGGAATTATTATAAAGATATATTGACATACTGTATGTCCATACAGTATAAATAGTCATACTATGAAAGTGATACTAATTCCAATATACGGCCATGCTGTTAGTGCCGGCTTTCCCAGCCCTGCAGATGATTTTATTGATGAGGAGATCGATCTCCTTAAAAAGCTGATAGAGCAGCCCAGTTCGACCTTTATCGCGCGAGTAGTGGGGCTGTCGCAGATTAATGTTGGCCTGTTCCCCGGTGACCTGTTAATCGTAGAGCGCCATATAAAACCCAAAAATGGCAGTCTGGTAATTGCCGCTTTAGATGGTGATTTAACCTGCAAAACTATTGATACCGAGCGACAGCTACTGCTCCCTGCTAATGACACTATGCAGCCTATACCTATCGGCAATAGTGAGTTGGTGATCGAGGGTGTGGTGCGACGCTGGATACGCTGCCATGTTCCTCTTGGCTGATTGCCGCAGCTGCTTTGCCAGCTGTGAGCAAATTTACCGCCCGGACCTGAGGGGCAAGCCGGTTGTCGTGCTAAGCAATAATGACGGCTGTGTAGTGGCCCGCAGCCATGAGGCCAAAGCCCTGGGTATTCCCGATTTGGAGCCCTTCCATAAAATCCAGCATTTACTCAGGCAGCACGGCGTAGCGATTTTTTCCTCTAACTACGAACTCTATGGGGATATCAGCCATAGAGTGATGACCACCTTGAGTCGCTTTTCCCCGGAGGTAGAGGTCTATTCCATTGATGAAATGTTTCTGGATATGACGGGGCTAAATGATGACTTTAATACCTATGGCCAAACGATTAAAAAAAGCCTGTGGCAAGAAGTCAGAATGCCAATAGAAGTGGGGATAGCACCCACCAAAACCCTGACCAAACTCGCCAGCCACGCCGCCAAAAAAATCCCTAAACTGAATGGTGTTTGTGTGCTCGACCAACCCCATAAATGGCAGTGGGTGCAGCAGCGTTTACCGGTTAAAAAAATCTGGGGTATAGGTTCACGCTTTGCTCACCGGTTAAACGCCCTGGATATTTATACCGCTTATGATTTGGCAATAGCTGACCCGAAACAACTGCGCAAGCAGTTCAATATCAATATTGAGCGTACTATTAATGAGTTAAACGGCATTGCCTGTTACTCGCTTGATCAACAACCCGTCGCCAAGCAGCAAATTTTCTGTACCCGTTCCTTTGGTGAAAAGCTAACCACATTGCAACCATTAGAGCATGCGGTAAGTGGCTATGCCGCCAGGGCCGCGGAAAAACTCAGGGTCCAAAACCACACCGTAAAAACCTTACAGGTGTTTATCAATACTTCTCCCTATGAGCCTGATTACTACAGCCGCAGTCGCACCATCAAACTGCCCTTCGCCACCGACGATAGCCGCTTTATTATTCACTATGCACGCAAAGCCGTAAGGGATATTTTCCAGGCTGGCCGACGTTATTTAAAAGCCGGAGTAGGGCTGGTTGAGTTGCAGGACAAAGCCTTTCAGCAAGATGATTTATTCCACCCAGGGCAACCCTTAAAGTCCGAGCATTTGATGGCAGCACTGGACAAGATTAACCGTCGCTATGGGCAGGGTTCTGCCTATATCGGTGCCGAAGGCTCAAAGCAGCGCTGGAAAATGCGCCAGCAATACCTGTCACCGGCCTATACCACCCGTTGGAGTGATATTCCTTGTGTTAGGAGTTAATAGTAAAACAATGTTGCAAATGATAATCATTATCATTTATGATGCTTTTAACTCAACCAAGGAGACTTTAGCATGAAGCAATATTATTTAGAGCCGGCCAGCGAGAAAGTACAATTGGAAATCCCTGTTAAAACCTTACGTCGTTTAATGGCAGGTAAGCCTTTATTGGCTGAAGATCTGCATTGTTTAAATCAGGGATCGCAGCAGCGAGTCAGGCGCTTGTTAATGGACTATATGATGGGTAAAAGTTGAGTTGTGGGTGAATTATTGTCAGTATCATTCGACCGATCATAAACAGGCTACATGATTTTGTACCCGTTATTCTATTTAGTGTTAATGACTTTTGTGGTGGCCTGCGCCATGGTGCCCGATGTGTCGGACAGGGCATTAGTGATCAATAAGAAGTCTGGTGCCAGGGAGTGTCGACAGTTATTCGATGATAGCGAGCAAATAATTAACCATGAAAAAGTTGGCGATAGCCAGGCAGTAAAAATCGCTGCTTATCCTTACCTGCGCAGTAATCGATGGCTGGCCAGTTTTAAATACCAGGTCAGCTCCGATAAGGCCTTTGCAAGCTGGTTAGATGAGTTGCAAAACCTGGGTATGGAAGGCTTGCAAGTTGAATTAGCCAATTTGTCGCAAGCGGGACGAGCCCAATTACCTAAACAAGCAGTATTCACTCACTGTACCGCGATATTGCGGCAAACGGATTTTGCTGGCGCAAGTTGGGCCGTAAAAGAAAAGTTGATTAAGGCAGTGGATGTCCCCGATGAATACCAAACCTGGAAGCGCATTATTGGCCTGTATTGGCTAACGGCATGGGCAACCCAATATGGTACCGAGAACTTATATGATGAAATTCGTGACACTTATAAAAACCCTGTGCCTCTCGAGAATAGTGTTACCTATTTAGCTCCTGCCAGACCGGCTGCGGATAAGGTTCCATGGGTGATGGAGCGTGCTTACGGGCAGCACCCGCTAGGTATTCCGCAATTAAAGGCCGGGGATAGGGCATTGCTGTTTGCCGCCTTCGCGCCAAATATTACCGTTGCAACAAAAACAGAAAACGATCGAATAGGCCGTATTACCTGGTCAGAAGAGAGCGAGACACCGGTTGTTATCACTGGTACGCCTACGGTTTATCAATATCTATCTTATACCCGGTTTAATCAGCAAATACTGTTACAGCTCAACTATATTTTTTGGTTTCCATCGCGGCCCAAACAATCTGCTATAGATTATCTGGGGGGTAATATTGATGGCCTGACATGGCGGGTGACGCTATCGAAGCAGGGCCTGCCGTTAGCTTATGATTCCATCCATAACTGTGGTTGTTATCATTTGTTTTTTCCAACAGATAAAAGCTGTCTCAAACAACCTGCTGGTGTACTGGAAGAACCGGCGTTTTCTTTTCAGCAGCTAACATCAACAAGCCATAAGCCACTAACACTTCAGCTTGCGCATACCTCCCATTATTTGGATCGTGTTTTGGAGCAAGCAGAGGTGGGTGAAAACCTTGTTGAATATCAATGGGCGGATTATAACTCGCTGCGGTCAGTCGCAAAACCAGGCACAGAAAACCTGCGGCAAAGCATTTTCCAAACCGATGGTGTTGTGGCGGGAACCGAACGGGGCGAGCGTTTTTTCCTATGGCCAATGGGTATTCCCGCACCGGGAGAAATGCGTCAATGGGGGCACCATGCCACCGCTTTTTATGGCCGTCGGCATTTTGATGATGCCAATATTATTGAGCGCTATATCGGCACGGCCGGTGACCAGACCTGCCAGTAATCACCAAAAAAAAGACCGTCATTTTTGCCGAGGCCTGTGATGGCGCTGGTATGCATAGTCGATAAAGATTAGAATCCAAATCCGCGCAAGCTTGTAACTATCTGGCAACAAAAGGTGTGATATAGATTTATGGATTATCTCTGGATTGGGGTAGCTTTTTCATTTGGTTTTGCTGTCAGGCAGATTAACTTGCCGCCACTTGTCGGTTATCTATTAGCCGGTTTTGCCTTAAACGCCTTTGGCTATGTGCCTGATGGTAGTCTTAATACCCTGGCTGATTTAGGGGTGACCTTATTGTTGTTTACCATTGGCCTGAAAATCAATATCAGCACCCTGGTTAAACCCGAAGTGTTGTTTACCGCTGTCGGCCATACCTTACTCTGGTGTTTACTGTTACTGGTAATTAAGTGGCTGCTATTTTCAGCGGTGGGCTTTGGGTTGGCGGGTGTTATGGGTATGTCACTGGAGTCGGCTCTACTAATCGCCTTCGCCTTAAGCTTTAGCAGTACCATCGGCGTGATCAAATTGCTGGAAGACCAGGATGAGCTAAAAGCCAAACACGGTAAAGTTGCTGTAGGTGTTTTAGTGATTCAGGATATTTTTGCGGTGATATTTCTTGCGGTAGCTACAGGGCAGGTGCCGACTATATGGGCTGCCTTGCTGGTGTTGTTTATACCCACCAAGTCATTAATTAATCGCCTGATCAATAAGGCCGGGCACGGTGAGTTGTTACCGCTCACCGGTTTTGTGCTGGCTTTGGCAGCGTCTGAAATTTTTACGCTGGTCAATATCAAGGCAGACCTTGGGGCCTTGTGTATGGGGCTATTACTGGCCAATACCAATAAAGCGACGGAACTCTATAAGTCGTTGATTATTTTTAAGGATTTATTTTTGGTTGGTTTCTTTTTACTGATTGGCCTGGCGGCACTGCCCACCCTTGAAATGATGTTAACCGCTGTCTCCATTTCGATGCTGCTGATGATTAAATTTTTATTGTTTTGGTTCTTTTTTATCCTGTTCAGAATGCGCCCCCGCAATGCCTTTCTCAGTGCAGCAACCCTTAGCAGCTTTAGTGAGTTTGGTTTGATTGTTGCCAAAATGGCGGTAAGCAAAGATATGCTGGATGACCAATGGTTAGTGATTATTGCCTTGGCCGTTACCTTCTCATTAATTATTAGCAGTGTTGTGTCGAAATATTCCCATTTAATTTATGCCCGTCATAAAGAGTTTATCAATAATTTGCAGTGGTCTCCCCAGCGCTTAAAACTGGAATTAAATACCAGCAACCCAGCCAAAATTTTAATTATCGGCTTGGGGCGAGTGGGGACTGCGACCTACGACACATTGGCGAAGGCTCACCCAGGGCAGGTGCTGGGTATTGAAGCTGATGAGGATAGAGCACAAACCCATCAAGATGCAGACCGTGAAGTGATTATCGGCGATGGTGAGGATGCGGATTTTTGGGCTGAGATCGATTTAACAGAAACCGAGTTAATTATGCTCTCCACACCTAGTGTGTTAGAGATGCAGTTTATTATTGAGCAGATAGGCCTCTCAGGTTTTAACGGAAAAATAGCCTGTATCGCCCGTTTTGAGGATGATCGGCAGGAGTTACTCAAAACCGGTGCCGACGTGGTATTCAGCTACTTTACCGAAGTGGGCAACGGTTTTGCCGAGGAAGGCAATAGATTATTGGGCTGCTAGGGTTTAGCCAAACCGTCACTCTCAAAAAGCACCGTCATTCCCGCGAAGGCGGGAATCCAGCGCTGTAGATTTCCGCCTTGGCGGAAATAACAGCATAAGCATACAGGCTGGATTCCCGCCTTCGCGGGAATGACGAGAGTCATTTTCGCCGAAGCCTGCCCTCGAGTGCTTTAGTCGGGGGCGGGAATGACAGTGAGGGGGTCTAGCTTTGGTTAAAAGCAATTAGCGCTGCGGTAACAGCCACATTTAATGACTCAACACCGTTATTCATTGGGATCGCTAATTGTTGATCGGACATTTGGCTTATCGCGGTTGAGACGCCGTCAGTTTCATTACCCAGTACATAGATAGTGGATTGGTCATTGTGGTAATCAAACAAAGACTGTTCTGCATGGGATGATAATGTGCAAATGGTCGTGTTGTGTTGCTTAAAACTGGCCAGTGCTTCTTTAAGAGTTTCACAGTGCAGCAGGGTGGCTTTAAAAATGGTACCCACGCTGGCTTTGATAACCAGTGGCGACAATGCAGCACAGCCTTTACGTGGGATAATGATCCCATCAATAGAACCCGCGCTGGCTGAGCGAATGATCATGCCGACATTTTGTGGGTTGGTAATGCCATCGAGAGCCAGTAAACGATAAGGGTTATTCTGCTTATTAATAAACTCATCAACGGACTGATGCTGGTCAATTTGTATATCCGCTGCAACGCCCTGGTCCTGTTTGCTGTTGCGAGAAATCCTTGATAGCGATTGCCGGTTATGCCATTGAATAGCTATATTACGCTGTTCCGCCAGCGTGCTAATTTGCTCAATGATGCCCCCTGACTTATTGGTTTCTGCCAAGTGCAATTTATAGATATTAATGCTGTTATCTTGCAGGGCTTCCAGTACAGGTTTGCGGCCGTATATGGTGAGTAAGTTGTCGTAGAAGGCGCGTTTTTGTTTGTATTCTGCTGAGTCTGTCATGGGAGTTTAACCAGGGCTAATGTGCTGGCTATGATAACAGCCTCAATGGCATTGATTAAGGCTTAGCTTGAGATTCTGTGACAGCACGGCTGGCTCTTCGTGAGGCCTGTTTCAATCTGTCTGCAATAGCTTCAATCTCTTTACCAGATAGCATTTGCCTGGGACTTACAGTCATCACCAGTTCAGGTTTGTTGGCAAGATTAAAGATGGGCACCGTAATTTGGCTGACTGAATACTTTTTATGTGCCTTTATGTTATTGAGGTGAAAGTCTTCCTGGAAAAGACTCTGCTGGTAAATGTGATTAAGTTCTTCTTGCGCTTGCGTGTTGGTATTGTTTAAAGAGTCTCTCCAATTTGACTCAGCCGAGGTTTTTAATGTGACTTCGTAGCCTCGCTTTAAAATGGAAATCACAGAAATTCGTATTTTGTAGTCAAGTATTTCCAGGTATTCATCTTGTGTTTCATGGCCCTGGCTAATCCATTGCTGTAGCTGAGAAGCAGTTGACCAGGCAATAAAGCAGGCTCCAAACGGCGCAATATTGGGCAGCCGAAGACCGCTTTCAGGCAGTCTGGTGTCAGAGTGTTGGTAGTGGGCCAGCGTAACCAGGCTGTTATTGGAGCAGGCGCAAATAATACAGTCCATCGACAATTCTAAACTAAGGTTTCTAACTTCAGTCATCGTATAAATCAACGATGGCAGTTGAGATATGGCGGCATGACCCGCTGCAGCCATTGATGGGCCAAGGCGGTAAGTTTTATTTTTAGGATCTTGAAGCAAAAATCCATTACTTTTCATGGTGCTTAAAATGGCGTGGCAGGTGGCTTTGTTGAGTTTAAGCCTGCGTGTAAGGTCTGTGAGACCATAGGTACACTTAGGGTTGGCCATAAGTAGGTCAATAATAGCTAGTGCTCTAGCAGTAGGCTTCGAGAAAAGTGCCATGGTAAATGCTCTTTGAAGGCTGGTGCGATCAGTTGACCGCCAGTGATATGAATGCAGTGTTTTATCCTAAAGAAGTAGATCCTTGGGTTCATTGTACATATAGGAAGCTAAATTAAAAGCCTTACATGTAAAATAAATATGCGGCGGTGCAATTATTTGAGAAGGAAGTGAGCTCTTGCGGTGGCAATGGGTTCGTCTTCAGAAGTCTGCCAGGCAACGACTGAGAGATTAGCGATCTTGCGGCCACGGCGTACCACGGTGCAGCGAGCAAAGCTGTCAATATGGTGACCAGGGCTTAGGTAGTCAATCGAGAAATCAACGACCTTGGGTACTGTAAGCATTTCAGAAGACATCATTACATAGAGTGCACCGGAGGTTTCCATAAAGCCTCCCAGTACACCGCCATGAATAGCGGGGAGGGTTGGGTTGCCAAGGTTGTCGTCATTTTTGGGTAGCTTGAAGATAAAGTCTTCGCCAATGGCCAAGCCTTCAATACCAATAAAAGTGGCATAGGGAATGTTGGCTATCAATGTAGCCATATCTTTATTGGCAATAGCCTCCGTCAGTTGTTGCTTGAGTTTATCCGTCATAGTTATTTCCCAGGTAATCTTTGGCATCGACACTATCGGTTACTGCTTGAGGTAGTCGCATAAACGTTGCAACACAATGGGCGATGGGTTTGGTTTCATCTTCCTGAAAGGCAATGCCTTTAGCAAAAACCACACTTTTTGTAATGCGGTAAACTTCAGCACGACCAAAAATATCCTGGTGGGGTTTGGCGGCACTCATATAATCAATGCGTAAATCGAGTGTCGGGCATATAGTAAATTCCTCCATGGCAATGGGGAGTGATATGCCGCAGGTAGTGTCTAGTAGGGTGGTTAGTGCGCCACCATGGATAACACCGGTTACCGGGTTGCCAATAATTTGTTCTGAATAGGCAAGTCGTGTGGTGAGTTGCTTGCCTTCAATGCTATGAATCTTTATACCCAGCACTTTGCAGTGTCTTATAGCATCAAAAATCGTTTGCATAAGTTCTTTGGTAAAAGGTGATTCTTGTTCAGTCATAGTTGCCTCTATAAAGCGATGAGTTAGGGCAGGATAAGCCTAAAGCAGCCGCCACCTTGTTCGGGGTTGGAGAGTTCTATCGAACCGCTACGTCCCTTGCATTGATGAATGGACGCTATCTGTTGAGAAAAAAATAAGCCCAGGTTGGTACTGCTACTGTTAAAATCAATGCCGCGATTATCGTTGCTGATATGGTCAATAATGTGCTGTGGGTAACCACTGCCGTTGTCGTTAATACTAATGGTCAGGTAGTTATCCTGCTGTTGCGCAGACAAGGTGATGGTGTCTTTGGTGTATTTGGCGCAATTTACTAAAATATTATTAATAACGCCGGCAATCAGGTTTTCGTCAAAATAACCGGTCAGATTTTCATCGCAGTCAATCACTACGTCGATATTATTCACATCAAATAACAGCTTTTGATTTTCAAGCTGCTCTTCCAAAAAGTCGGCAATAAACACTTCCTGCAAATTTAATGAGAGCTGTTCGTTTTGCAAGCGATAAAGCCCTAGTAAATAAATTAGAGCATTATTAATACGAGAGGCTTCACCGCGCAAGATGCTATAACTTTTACGTTGTTCTGGACGCTCTTCGGTAGTGATATCAATGACTTCATCTAATGAGGTCAGCAACATGCTCAGGGAGTTTTTGATATCGTGAACAGAGGAGGCCAGGAGCATCGAAAAGTCGATGCCGTTTTCTTCGCTGTGCTCGGGTGTAGACATAATCCAACCTCCTTATAAGGATTTATTGAGTTTTACCAGGTGCTCACAGAGTACTTTATAACGGTCGTGCATGGGGTTATCCGGGGTGATATGGGCCAGTTTATCTTTAGCGGCCGTACAGTGTTGTACCTGTGCGGCTGTAGCACCCTGGGCAGACATTTCTCGTACTAGTGCCAGCATCAGATTTAGGTTTAGGCCGATATTATTGGGGTAGTGCTTAAGCGCCTGGGTAAATAGTTGAATCGCTTTACTATACTCTTTACTGGCAAATAGCTCTTTGCCTTGCTGGTTAAGTTCTACAGCTTTTTGCTTGCCCAGTTTACTCAGCGGTTCATCCGAGAGACGATCAATCGCTTCTGAAATGTTCGGGTTATCTTCGTATTTTTTGGCCAGGTCTTTAAGAATGGCCTTGGCTTTATCGTGATCACCCACTGATTTATAGGTTTGGGCCATGTCCAGCATCAGTTGGGCCGATTTATTGTGGGCCGCTTCCATCTTGCTTTTTATGGCTTCCATTTTGGCCTGCGACTTGGTTTCGTCGCCGGCATTGGCGTAGACGCTGGCCTGAATAATATCTGATTGTAGTTCTATATCCTCATGGTCTTTATATTTGCGTTTGACGCTGCGCATTACTTCTTCAACGTCTTTAACTTTGTCTCTTGCGGCTTCAGGGTTGTCACTAATTTGTGAGTTTATGCACCTGGCCAGTTTAAAATGGTGTTCCGGGTTCTCGTATACGGAATTGTTGCCAAGGCGAATCACTTTCTTGCGGGATTTTTCTGCTCGCTCCCAGTCGTGATTATCCTCGCTGAGCTCAGCCAGTTTTTCCTGGCGGATAATCGCATTAGGAGAAACTTCAATCGCACGTTCCAAAATACGTTGAGCCTCTTCCACATCTCCCTGATGGGTTTTAATATCGGCCAGGCAATCGTAAATTTCCAAACACAGGCAGCCTTCATTGGCCAGTTTGGTAAATAGCTCTTCAGCTTGATCTGGTTCGTTTAACGCCATTAAGGATTTTCCAAGGCCGATGGAGGCCCATTCCAGTTCACGTTGTTCCAGTATCCCCTGGTAGATTTTTTTGGCCTGGCTGAATTGATGTTTTTTGTAAAAGCAGTTGCTCATAATACGCAGGCAGCGTTGCTCGTATTTATCGTGCATATCAATACGCTGCTGGCACAGCTCGATGGCCCGATCGAAGTCGAGCAGATCCATGGCATTATTGATTTCAAATAGCGACTCTTTTTCCAGCACCATTCGGTCCAGGCGTTTTTGCAGCACACCCTGGGTAAAGGGTTTGGTGAGATAGTCATCGGGTTGGTATTCGAGTGCGCCGAACACCATATCCCTGGTGGTTTCAGCGGTGATCATCATATAGATGGTGGTATTTTTCAGCAGGTTCTTAAAGCGCAGCTCTTCAAGGATCTGCTGGCCATTTTTATGATCACCTAAATTATAATCAGCAAGAATAATGTCATAGACTTTATCCTCACATTTCAGGATAGCTTCTTCGCCATTAGAGGCAGTATCGCAGGAAATAATCCCAAAGTTATCCAGCATTCTACGAATAGAGCCGCGCATATCCGGGAAGTCATCAATAACCAGAGCGGTCTTTTGTTTGTAGATTTTGATAACATCAATCTTTGTTATGGCCATAGCTCACTACTTGCTGTTTTGTTCTGGCCTTCGCTGCCTGAATATCGTTAATTGAGACTGAAAGCGTTGTTTTATCAGTGATAAAGTATAGAAGAGTTTGGTTTTTTTGCTCAATAAAGTACAGTTTTACAATAAGTTACCGTCGATATGTGGAGAAAATGTGAAGAAGCCGTCAAATACTGAACAGATTGAAAGCCAGTGGCAGGAGATCGCTTTTTCAGCAGCGCTGGTGATGCGCATGGCCGGAAATTACGATTTGTTCTGTGAGTTGACCGGCGGTGGAGATAGCGCTGTATTTCGGAATATTTTAAATCTGGTCTGGGAGTCGGTAGCCGGCCAAAACCAGCGCATCGATTTTCTAAAGCAGCAGGAGAAGCTGGAGTTAATAACACCAGACCCTGAAGACTTTGATATGTACGGCGTGTGGCCAGCCCTTGATGCCTCGGTGGCTTTAAGCGCTCTGCTAAGTGTCTGTGAACGCTGGGACCAGGCCGAGCTGGATTCTATTGTCACGCTATCAAGTTCAACGATTGAGAGCTACCTTGCCGCCATTGGTGACGAGGAGGGCGACCGCCATCCTTTGTTACTCGCTGAGCAGGCATGCGTCCAGCAGTTAAATGGCATTGTCCAACAGTCTGGCTCCCTGAGTCGACCAAAGGTAGTGGCTGCACTCAAAGAGGCTATAAAGGCATTGGGTGTCAGTAATATTGGTTTAGAGGCATAAGCTGATTGCGTCTTGAGTCCCAAGGTCTTTATAATGCACAGCCATGGTGCTCTATGGTTTTAGTCGGTGCGTCTTTCGGGGCTGGCTCAAGTTGATTATTTACATTAAAAAAATAATATAAGCCATTGAATATTAATAATTAAACTCATATAAAATTCATTTTTAGCTTTCTTAATTAAGGGGAATCTTATGCGCTCTGTGCTATCACGTCTTACAGTGATGTTAACTGTAATCCTGGCCTCCGGCTTCACACTAGCCGATGACGGTCTGAATGGGGCGAATACCGCCTGGATTCTTACCTCCACAGCGCTGGTACTCTTTATGACATTGCCGGGCCTGGCTTTATTCTATGGTGGCTTGGTTCGTTCCAAGAACGTGTTAAGTATTTTAATGCAATGCTTTGCCATTGCTTGTATTGCCTCCATCATGTGGTTTGTTATCGGTTACGCCATCGCCTTTGGTGAGGGTGGAGACTATATAGGCAGCCTCGATAAGATGTTCCTGGCTGGCGTGATGGAAAGCTCCTTAAGCGGAGACCTGCCTGAAACCGTATTTGTGATGTTTCAAATGACTTTCGCGGTAATTACCCCAGCATTAATCATTGGCGGTTTTGCTGAGCGTATGAAGTTCTCTGCAGTAATGATTTTCTCTGCCCTTTGGTTATTGGTGGTTTATGCACCGATTACCCACTGGGTTTGGGGCGGCGGCTGGTTAGGCCAGATGGGTCTGCTGGATTTTGCCGGTGGTACTGTGGTTCATATCACAGCAGGTGTGGCTGCATTAGTAGCGGCGCTGGTATTAGGCAACCGCAATGGCTTTGGCGAAACAGCCATGCCTCCACATAATATGACTATGACCATTACCGGTGCAGGTATGCTGTGGGTAGGTTGGTTCGGTTTTAACGCCGGTAGTGCACTAGCCGCTAATGGCGATGCTGGTATGGCGATGCTGGTTACTCATCTGTCTGCCGCCACCGGCGCATTCACCTGGTTGTGCATTGAGTGGTTAAAATACGGCAAACCCAGTGCTCTTGGTGCGGTAACGGGTATGGTTGCCGGTTTGGGTACCATTACTCCAGCCTCCGGTTTTGTTGGCCCTGCTGGCGCTATTGTGATTGGTTTTAGTGCTGGTCTGATTTGCTTTTACGCTACCTTAACCATTAAGCAGAAGCTGAATATTGATGACTCGCTGGATGTTTTCCCCGTGCACGGTGTAGGTGGTATTTTGGGTACCTTTATGGCAGGTATTTTTGCCAGCTCTGAGTTGGGTCTTTTTAGTGGCCAGGGTCTTCCAGAAGGTATGACAATAAGCAGTCAGTTGGGTGTACAGCTGACAGGTATTGCTGCCACTTTTGTTTATACTGCAGTTGTCACTTATATCCTGCTAATGGTTGTTAAAGCGATGGTTGGCTTGCGAGTAACTGAAGACGAAGAGACTGAAGGTCTTGATGTGGTTGCCCATAACGAACGTGGTTACGACCTGTAACTACTCTCGTCATCCCCGCGCAGGCGGGGATGACAGTGTTTTTTTGGGGAATATGACTTACTGTTTATGAAAGAACTTATTTTATATACCACGGTTGGTTGTCATCTCTGCGAGCAGGCTTTAGAGCTTATTGAACCTATACTCGAGCCAAAATACCAAATCGTTAAAGTGGATATTAGTGATTCCGATGACTTGATCAACCGTTACGGTATTCGAATTCCAGTCGTGGCCAGAAGTGATAATGGCGCGGAAATTGGCTGGCCATTCGATCAGCAACAATTTTTACTATTTATCGATTAATTATTGAGTCCAAAAATTGCTTTTGGCGATACCGTTGAGGTACTGGTTTAGCCTGACTTCTTTCTACCAATAAATAATTCCTGCTCAGCAATCAGTGGTGACTTGATGCCTGGTCTATGGCCATAGATGACTGAAAAAGCCAGTACATTCTGTACATAGCTTCTAGTTTCATGGAAGGGAAGTGTCTCTATCCAAACATCATGGGGTAGGGTTTTAGTCTGGTTTTCAAGCCATTTATTCACTCGATTTGGGCCAGCGTTATAGGCAGCAGTGGCTAAAATTCTATTACCCTCAAATTTATCCAGCAGTTGCTTCAGGTAATTACTGCCCAAAGTGATATTGTGTTCGGCATGAAATAAATCTGATTTTTTGTGGGGCACACCAATACGTTTGGCGACCTGCCGGGCAGTGCCTGAGCGCAGTTGCATTAAGCCTCTTGCGCCCGCTGAAGAATAAGCGTCATGGGCAAAGGCACTTTCTTGTCGAGCAATAGCATAAAGCCACTCATATGAATTGATAATTTTTGTTGATATGACTACTGACCTGACTAGGTCATCGCAGTATACAATGATAAAATCCGCGGCCTTTTAACTGCCTGCGCAAGGAATTACTGAATGCCATTACTTCGTGTCAATGATCTTGGCTTGGCCTACGGCCATCATGTGCTGTTAGAAGAGGCCAATATTCAACTGTTTAAAGGTGACCGCATCTGTCTGGTGGGGCGCAATGGTGCCGGTAAATCTACTCTGATGAAGCTGGTAGAGGGTGTGATTAAACCGGATAGCGGTAGTATCTGGAAGCGCCCATCTGTGCGTATTTCGAGGCTTGAACAAGAGCTGCCCAAAGCCGACGAACAGACAGTGATGCAGGTGGTTGCTTCCGGTTTACAGGAAATAGGCGACCTGATTGCAGAATATGACCAGTTGATTGCCCAGCAATTAGATGATGCCGGCTTAAAAAAAATGGAGCAGCTACAGCACCAGATAGAGGCCAAAGATGGCTGGAGCTATCAGCAGCGGATTGATGAGGTACTTAGCCGTCTGGCGCTGCCTGCTGATAAAGTGATGTCGACATTATCTGGCGGTTGGCGTAGACGTGTCGCCTTGGCAAAAGTGTTAGTTACTGCACCTGATTTATTATTACTTGATGAGCCCACCAACCACCTGGATATAGAGACTATCGAATGGTTGGAAAAGCAGCTATTGGATTTTAAAGGGGCTGTGCTGTTTATAACCCACGACCGGGCCCTGGTGCGTCGATTGGCCACCAAAATTATCGAGCTTGACCGTGGTCATCTGCAGCTATTCCAGTGTGGTTACGATAACTACTTGGAAGAGCGAGCCCATCTGCTTGTGGTTGAAGAGCAGCAAAATGCGTTGTTTGATAAAAAATTGGCGCAGGAGGAGGTCTGGATACGGCAGGGAATAAAAGCCCGTAGAACCCGCAATGAAGGCCGTGTACGGGCCCTCAAAAAACTCAGGGAAGAGCGCTCTCAGCGTCGCAACGTGCAAGGTGCCGCTAAAATTGCCGTTGAGGCTGCCAGTAAATCTGGCAAATTAGTTGCTGAAGCAAACCGTATCAGTCATGAGTTTGATGGCAATGTGCTGATCAAAGACTTGAGCTTTAATATTATTCGCGGCGATAAGATCGGTTTACTGGGGCCTAA
Source organism: Oceanicoccus sp. (assembly GCA_024226635.1). Lineage (GTDB taxonomy): Bacteria > Pseudomonadota > Gammaproteobacteria > Pseudomonadales > Dasaniaceae > Oceanicoccus. Next base: position 23,278 of record JAAELM010000262.1, read on the forward strand.
TGGTGTAGGTAAAACCACTTTGCTTAAAATTATTCTCGGTGAGTTAGCGCCATCAAGCGGTACGGTAAAACTGGGGAGTAAGTTGGATGTGGCTTATTTTGACCAGATGCGTGACCAGTTAGATGATGAAAAAACCATTGTTGATGTAGTTGGCCAGGGCCGTGAGAGTATTGATATTAATGGTAAGTCTCGGCATATTTTAAGTTATCTGTCTGACTTTTTATTTTCCCCCGAGCGTTCAAGAACGCCTTTAAAAGCTTTGTCTGGTGGTGAGCGAAACCGTGTTCAATTGGCTTTGCTATTCAGCATGCCAGCAAATATTTTAGTGCTGGATGAGCCCACTAATGATCTGGATGTTGAAACCCTGGAGTTGCTAGAGGCGGTATTGGTAGACTTTGCCGGGACAATTTTACTGGTCAGTCACGACCGGGACTTTATGGATAATGTGGTTACCGGAACCCTGGCTTTTGAAGGCAGTGGCACCGTGCAAGAGTATGTTGGTGGCTACAAAGACTGGTTGCGTCAAGGCGGAGCTTTTACCACTGACACAGGCAGTACCAAAAAGCCTGCCGAGCTGATTGAAACACCCGAAGCAAGAACAGCGACAAAAAAACCAGCTAAAAAACTGGGCTATAAAGATCAACGGGAGTTGGAATTGCTGCCGGAACAGATTGAAACGCTGGAGCAGCAGCAAGAAAAGCTAACGCAAGAAACCACAGCGGCGGACTTCTACCAGCAAGAACACAGCTTGGTGACAGAAAGGCTTGAGGCCTTGGCGACTGTGACCAATGAGTTGGAGACTTGCTATGAACGCTGGGTAGAGCTATCAGAAGGCTGAACTATTAGCTTTCACCGACGCGAACCGCAAGTACATCACAGGTGGCACCATGCAAGACACCGTTAGCTGTAGAGCCTAACAATAAAGCAATACCGTGGCGGCCATGACTGCCGACAACCACGAGATCGGCATTAAGTGCCTCAGCCAAAGAGTGAATTTCATTCTCGGCTCGACCAATAACAATATGCTGGTTTTCTTTAGGTAGAGCGTATTTCGCGGCAAACTCAGCTATTTGGGCTTCGGCCTGGCTTTGAATTTCATCCTGAATGCCGGAGAAGTCCATAGGAATATCTCCGCCATAGGCAAAGCTTAGTGGCTCGATGACATGTATCATATGCAGGGCTGCATTTTCTGCTGTAGCGATGGCGGCAGCCTTCTGTGCGACTTGTTCGCCTTCGTCGGATAAATCGGTAGCGAGTAATATCGTTTGATAGTTGCTCATGGCCAGTTCCTTATTGGCTGTGGGTGTTACTTATTAACTTATAATTTACTGCTAAAGTCTACTGATCCATATCAAATATGGGTAGTCAAATAGGGGGCGGCATAAGCAGGCTTCCTTTAATTATTATCAGCCGCTTTAAGGCTTTGGAGAAAGAGTGAGTTACCTGATTATTGCTGTTGTTGTGCTGATGGTTCTATCCCCTATATTCTGGATTATGCCAAGCCCTAAACAAAAGCGGCAAATGCAGCTGCGGCAAATGGCGATGTCATTGGGCTTTATTGTCAAAATAGCGGATTTACCCCAACAGCATCGCGCCAGGGTGCGTAGAGAGAAAGTCGAGCAGGGTGTAACTTATCGCCTGCCCTGGGAGGTGAAGCGCAGACACCCTGAAAGTGTTGATTTTCTATTGCTGCGTGACCCGGGTGAACATCCGCCAACGCTGGATAATCCAGCCTTACAGACCTTAATGCAACACTGTCTTGACCAGTTACCGGAGTCCGTTGTGGCACTGGAATATGCCAAGCCCGGCCTGGCTTTGTATTGGCGCGAGCGGGGAGATGCTGAGGTGGTAGCAGGTCTTTATCAGCGGCTGGTACAACTGCGTACTGAAGTGCTGGCGCTGGAATCACCTAATTAACACTTTTACCCGATTTTTTTACCATTTATATATAGAAGTAATACTTTTACCCCCATCCATCAAGGAAACACAATGTCTGAGCTACGCAACGGCCTGTATCGTCACTACAAAGGCTACGATTATCAAGTGATTGGAGTGGCGAGCCATAGCGAAACCAGGGAGAGCTTGGTGGTGTATAAAGCCCTCTATGGAGAGATGGGCCTGTGGGTGCGCCCACTTAGTATGTTTATTGAGCAGGTTGAAGTGGATGGTGTAAGCCAGCCCCGATTTGAGTTTATTCATCAGTAATTTTTTTTGTGGCTGTATTGGCTTTTTTAGTAAGCTGTATTTCTATAAATAAATCCTGAAAAATCCGTGGCTTAGCTCTTATTCTAAAAACAAAAAATCAGGCTAAATCGATGGCATAAGACAACCGCTGCAAAATAAAAAGTCACATCAATCCCTTGACCCAGCCTTGAACAGCCCTTATATATGTCGCCTCGCTGCCATATCAGGCAGGATATTTATCATCATAGAAGGGCAATATGGGTAAATCACTGGTCATCGTGGAGTCTCCTGCGAAAGCAAAGACGATTAATAAGTATTTGGGTAAAGATTACATTGTTAAATCCAGCGTGGGTCATATCCGTGACCTGCCGACCTCCGGTAGCAAGAAGGTCGACCCTAAAGAGCGCGCCAAAGCCGCCGCCAAAACCCGTAAAATGGACCCTAAGAAGAAGGCGGCCTACAAAAAAAAGAAGAGCCGTGAGCAGTTAATTGCCCGCATGGGTATTGACCCCGAGAAGAACTGGGACGCCCACTACGAGATACTTCCCGCCAAAGAAAAGGTGGTCACCGAATTACAAAAGCTGGCTGAAGAAGCCGACACCATCTACCTCGCAACGGATTTGGACCGCGAGGGAGAAGCGATTGCCTGGCACCTACAGCAGGCTATTGGCGGCGACGATAACCGTTACCGCCGGGTGGTGTTTAACGAGATTACCAAAAAAGCTATTACCGAGGCCTTTGAGGTCCCCGGTGAGCTGGATACCCATCGTGTTAATGCCCAGCAAGCCCGCCGCTTTTTAGACCGGGTAGTGGGTTATATGGTTTCGCCACTATTATGGGCGAAGATTGCTCGTGGTATTTCAGCGGGCCGGGTGCAGTCGGTAGCAACTCGCCTGATTGTTGAGCGAGAGCAAGAGATCCGCGCTTTTATCCCTGAAGAGTTTTGGCAGGTATTTGCCGATACCGCTGTAGACGGCACGCCGCTGCGGCTTGAAGTTAAAAAGCAAAACGATAAGGCTTTCCGTCCAGCCAATAAAGAGCAAACCGATGCTGTATTGGCCTCCTTAAATGAACAATCTTTTATTGTTAGCAAGCGTGAAGACAAACCGACCAAGTCAAAACCTTCAGCACCGTTTATTAC
>JAAELM010000263.1 GCA_024226635.1 Oceanicoccus sp.
AAATTAACCAAAAGTTTTCAGAAACTTTTTGCTGCTACTAAAGATGAAGCATCTATTTCCAGTGAACGACTAAAGGAAATTAACGAAGCGATCCGGCTGGCACCGAAATATGGTGCTGGTATTGATCAAACACCAGGTGGGACCTACAATAATGCTTTGGCAGTCAAATATACTAATTTGCTGACCAAGATGATTCAGGATGTATTTTTTAAATACCGCACCCACCGAGGCGGACGTTACCTGACTGGTTACTGGAGCATGACCAATCATGCTGGTTTCGGGATGTTAACCCGCGCCACTCCTAATGGTCGTTCGGCTAATGCTTCGTTTGCCAGCGGTATTACCCCCTGTCCAGGTATAGTCAAGGCAAATGGTGATGCGGTAAACCTGCTTGACCATATGCTTTCGGTCGCAAGCGTAGATGCTGATACAGTGCAAAATGGATATACCTATAACCTTAGCCTGACACCACGCGGTAAGACACATTTTAAAGAGGATACAGAACTGTTTGCCATGCACATGAAGACATTTATGGAGCGAAGCGGTGTACTGGTACAGCTTTGCATCACTTCAATTGATGATTTCATCAAAGCCAACAAGGCTGCCACATTAGCCGAGCAAGAGGGGTCGGGAGAGGCTGAACAAGAGGCTCTGGTACCTTATAAAGATCTGATGATTCGTGTGGCTGGCTACTCGGCTTACTACGTCACC
>JAAELM010000264.1 GCA_024226635.1 Oceanicoccus sp.
ATCACCATACAACAATTGGCCGCGGCCTGTTTAATGTCTTCCTCCCTGGCATTCGGTGCCCCTGGTGCCGCCACGGTTACCCATGGCAGTGCCGCTGTCACTCCCGGTGCTACAACCATAGTGACTCAATCCACCACCAGGGCCGTTATCGAGTGGGACAGCTTTGACCTCGCCTCAAGTGATATCGTGCTGTTTTCTAATAACAGCGACCACGCCACCCTGAATATTATTAACGACAATCAGGCCAGCACTATTGCCGGAGGTATTGCCGGTGACGGTAAAATCTACCTGGTTAATAAAAATGGTATCGACTTTGCCTCCGGCTCTATAGTTTTTGCCGGTAGCCTGGTAGCCAGTACCCTAAATATTGATAGCGATGCGTTTATGGCGGAAAACTTTCAATTACTTGCCGATGAAACCAATAAAGGAATAATTATCAATAGCGGCCTGATTAAAGCAGCAAGCGGCGGCAGCGTTGCTCTGTTAGGTAATTCGGTAATTAACAATGGCAGGATTGAAGCCATTGCCGGTCGCGTAACATTGGCTGCAGGTGAAGCGATGACGGTGGCCTTTGATAGTAGTGGCCTGATGCAATTTGAGGTGACTGAGGAAGTCTCTGACAATATTGCCAATCTGGATAGTGCTCTTACCAACAATGACTATACCGATGAGAATCATGGCGTCATCACTGCTAAAGAAATCGTTATTCAAGCCCATGTGGCCTCCAATATCTTTACCAATGCTGTCAATCTCTCTGGCCTTATTGAGTCTTTGGAAGTAAACAGTGATGACTCAGGCAATGTCTCGCTAGTAGCACAGGGTGGTAATATTACGCTAAGTGATGATGCACAAATTCTGGTGTCATCAGAGGATCAGTTGACTACGCAAGTAAACCCTCTGGACCAGGCAGGTATCGCACAAGAACTGGAAGCTGCCCGTCAAGCAGAGGAAGCCGCCGCTGAGGAAGCTGCCCGCATTCTGGAAAATGAACGCCTGGCTGCTCTCGAAGCCACTCGTCTGGCCACTGAAGAAGCCGCCTCTGTGGTTAACGCAGATTCAGGAAACCCTCTTCCCACGACCAATGTAGCCGCCAACAGCTCAAGTCTGGGCTTATTTAATGTGGAGTCTTCAGGCATTAGGTTACCC
>JAAELM010000265.1 GCA_024226635.1 Oceanicoccus sp.
CGTCATTCCCGCGAAGGCGGGAATCCAGCCTGCATGCTTATGCTGTTATTTCCGCTAAAGCGGAAATCTACAGCACTAGATTCCCGCCTTCGCGGGAATGACGATAGTTATTTTCGCCGGAGTCTGCCCTCGAGTGCATTTGTCGGGGTCAACACATAGACTTTGGTAACGGTAGCGGATATCTACCACCAAACTTTTGCCTTTTTTATCCATCATATTCCCTAAGCCCCTAAAGCGACTGAGTTGCCTGGTATTTTTGTCATAGCTTAGCTCAATGGGGTCTAGCAGCAAACGAATAAACCAATTAGAAGAGTTTATCGAAAAGCAAACATCATCCGGCTGCTCAGCCGAACAAAGCTTTTGCTTAATTCTTAAATTGACCAGACTCATACGGGTTGGTGCCGGGAAGTAAAATTCCAGAATGGCTCCGTTCAACAGGGATGACCAATTTTCTCGCACATAGTTATCAAAACCCGCATCAATGACCAACGGCCAATTGGCATCCAGGGTAGCGCGGTCTTCTTCATTGTCATTGTCGGTATAGGCGAGTGATAACTGGTCTTTATCCAAAACTATTTGTATCTTCTCCGGATACACCCAGGCTTGGTGGTTAACGGCAGGAGTAGATTTACCCGACCTGTAATTAAGAGACTTCTCAGCCATTTTGATATTATCCTGCGTCATATAGACCACCCGATGGTCCATACCATCATCAGAATAATAATGAAACTCACGGTACAGCAATGCATCTCCATCCGGGGCATAGGCATCGCCGACAACAGTTAGACTATCAGCGTAAACCTGCGATAAAAGCAGGAGTAACATGCCGGTTTTATACAAAAAACCAAGCACAATTACTGGACTTCCCGGAAGCGAATATAGAGATAAAAAGCGGGTAATAACACGGCCCAACAAAGACTGATATACACCATTGACAATAACGGCGGCGAAGACAAGGCGACATCAGCCAGTCTACTGCCTGCAAAATAAGACATTGGACCGAAAAAACCACCCAATATTACGGCCAGCCACAACCAGTTTTTTAACCATTCAAGACTATGATTTAAAGTGGTAGCAAATAACACCCACAGACAAAATAACCAGAACGGGATATAGAATAATGAAGGTGACTTAAAAGAAAACACACCGAAATGAGCCAAGCTACTATCTACAACAAATCCAGTAACTGCGACAATCGCAATCAACGACCATTCAAAACGTTTATTAACAACAAATAACTGATGGATACAGAGAATGGTGGCAGTCACCACAAAGGCAATCGCATCGCCGCCTAACACACAGGCAAACCAGCCCAGCTGAAACAGCGCAGCATTGAGGAGTTTCTTGTTCGCGGCGCCTTTAATGAGCTGGAGTAATCTCCCTGGCGCCCGGTTTTGCAAATACAATTTGCGCAGTACTGATAGCACGCTCGGCAAAGCCTCCCTCACAGTAACAAAGATAAAATTCCCACATACGGCAGAATACATCATCAAAGCCCATCTGCTTAACCGTATCAATTTCAGTATGGAAACGCTTGCGCCATTCAGCCAATGTCTTAGCGTAATCCCGGCCGATATCATGGTGATTAACCATCATCATATCGGTATTGCGCGATATGCATTGCGCAATAATTTCATTAGAGGGCAAGCAACCTCCCGGGAAAATATAACGCTGGATAAAATCAACCGTACGCTTGGCTTGCTGGTAACGCTGGTCAGCAATGGTAATTGCCTGGATTAACATCAAACCATCATCTTTTAATAAGCTGGAACATTTTGCAAAGTAGTTGTCGTAGTATTCGTGGCCAACGGCCTCAATCATTTCGATGGAAACCAGTTTGTCATACTGACCTTTCAGGTCACGATAGTCTTCCAGCAATAGGGTGATTTTATCTTCCAGCCCTTCGCGCTTAACAGCGGCGCAGGCGTAATCATATTGCTCTTGTGAGATCGTTGTAGTGGTCACTTTACAGCCATAGTTTTTGGCCGCATAAATCGCTAAACCGCCCCACCCTGTTCCTACTTCCATTAGGTGGTCGCCCTCACCTAAGCGCAGCTTTTTACAAATACTATCCAGCTTAAATAATGAAGCTTCCTCCAGGCTGGCATTTTCCGAAGGAAAAATAGCCGAGGAATACATCATGGTGGGGTCAAGAAATAAAGCAAAGAAGTCGTTACCCAAATCATAGTGAGCGGAAATATTTTTGCGCGAACCGCTTTGGGTATTGGCATTAAGCAGATGCATGACCTTTGAAGAGATACGATTCAATAATGGACGGGTATTATCCATTTTATTCAGCATATCCAAATTTAATGTCATCAGGCGAATCACATCCAGCAAACTTGATGAAGACCAACTACCCAACATATAAGCTTCAGCGGAACCGATAGAGCCACCCAATAAAATATCTTTATAGGTTGAGGGGTGGTGAATAAACACATGGGCAATCAGGCTTGCCGTCTCTGCTGGCTCACCAAATTCATAGACTTCACCATCCTCTTCAAGAATTAATCGGCCAGTGGTGATATGAGCCATCGCCTTTAGCAAGGCTTTTTTTGCCATGGCATCCCAAAAACTGGCTTTAACTTCGCGGCTGGTTTTATTATTTACGCTTGCAATGCTCATAGGTATTTTATTCTATTTATTTCCAGTTACTGTTAAGGTTTATCTCACCCGCGCTTTATCTTTACGGTTGAGCTAATGGCTTTTTTGGCTCGTTATTTTTGGGGTGATCAAAAACCGGGACTCCTTTGGCGAATAGCTTAGCAGCTTCCCAATAAATGCCTGCAACTATTTTCAAGGTCATTAATGGATAACTCCAAATTAGCCGCCGTAATTTAGTCGCGCTGATTTCTTCTCGCTCCAAAACCAGAGTGGCATCAAATTCCATGACTTCCTTATCGGCCTCGCCTCGCCAGTTTTGCATATTGATACGCAAACTGTCATCTGGCAAGCTGCTGCGCCAGTCGTATCGCACATCCATTGGATTAAACGGCGACACATGAAACTCTTTGTTAAAACTTATACGCTGGTATTGGCGGCTTGGGTCACAAGATAGCACGTAGCAATGACGCTCGTCCCAGGGAGTATTATTCACTTCAGCGATAATGGTTTGCAGCCGCTCTTGCTTATCAAAGCAGTAGTAACAGCTAATAGGGTTCATAATAAAACCAAAATAACGCAGGTTGCTCAATAAGCGGATGGGACCATCCGGATAAATACCGGTTTGCTTTTCAACCTGCTGCCTGACGGCGGTATCAAGGGGAATAGAAGGATCACCGAGAAAGTCTTCGCGCTTAAAGCGAGCCAAAGCCCAGCGCCTGGTAGACCACAACCGGGTCCCCTTAAAGACTTCGTCTAACTCGTTCAGGTCCAGCAACATCATAAAAATTTTATACTGCAGGCTATGATACCTGGGAGTATAGCGACGATGGCGGACCCAGCCTTTGTAGATTGCACTTTTCATCCACTTACCACTTTGCACCCAGTGCTTTGGCCACACGAATGCCACTGCTGGCACCGTCTTCATGAAAGCCATTAGCCCAGTAAGCACCGCAAAACCAGGTGCGATTAACACCATTAATATCACCCCAACGCTCAGCAGCAGCTACGGACTGCAGAGAAAATACCGGGTGACTGTAGTTGTATTGACCCAATATTTTGCTGCTGTCAATTGACTCTGTGGCATTCAGGGTGACACAAAAAGTTTCTGGCGCCTCAATACCCTGCAGGATATTCATGTTGTAGGTCAGTATGGCCTGCTCCTGACGCTCTGAACGCAGCCAGTAGTTCCAGCTGGACCAGGCTAGTTTTTTATTGGGTAAAATGCTTGCATCGGTATGTAACACCACATCATTTTTCTGGTAGGGAATAGCACCCAGTACTTCTTTTTCTGCGACAGTAGCATCGTTCAACATGGATAATGCCTGGTCACTATGGCTCGCCACTATTACCTGATCAAAGCGCTCTATGGAACCATCGGCCAGACTTATATCAACACCGGTTTCATCACGGCTGATGCTTGCCACTGGGCTATTGACGCGAATGCGATCTTTAAAGCCTGCGGTCAATGGCTGTAGATATTCCCGGGACCCACCTTTTATCACTCGCCACTGGGGGCGATTATTAACACTTAATAAGCCATGGTTTTTAAAGAAGCGTACAAAAAACAATAACGGAAAATCAAACATACTATCGGTAGAGGCTGACCAAATAGCGCTACCCATAGGGATCAAATATTTATTGGCAAAGGTTTCACCGTAGCCATTACTTTTTAAATATTCGCCTAAGGTAATGCCCTCTTCTATACGACCCGACTCTAAATGCTCAATCGACTCTTTATTAAAACGCAGAATATCTTTGATCATTTTTAAATAAGAAGGGCTAAAAATATTGCGCCGCTGGGCAAACAAGGTGTTGAGGTTATTGCCGCCGTATTCCAAGCCAGATAAGTCACAACTCACACTAAAGCTCATTTCTGTGGGCTGTGATTGCACACCTAACTCATCCATTAAGCGAATAAAATTGGGGTAGGTCCAATCGTTATAGACGATAAAACCCGTATCAACGGCATAGTCTTTGCCCTGTAGCGTCACATCCATCGTTGCCGTATGGCCGCCAATATTCGCCTCACTTTCAAATACGGTAATTTCATGATCGTGCTGTAATAAATAGGCGGAACTTAAACCGGAAATTCCTGAGCCTATAACTGCTATTTTCACTAATAACTCTCTTTTTATTCTGCTATTTTACGCTCAATGAAGGTGCTATGACTTTATTCCAGAACGCCGGAATAAAACCCAGCGCTTTCAATATCCACTTTAACCGTCCGGGAAAATCAAACTGTGCTGGCCTCTTGGCAATCGCGTTAGCCATACGATCAGCCGCCTCCTCTGATGACATTAGAAAAGGCATGGAGAAATCATTTTTATCCGTTAAGGGAGTTTTTACAAAGCCGGGGTTAATCACGGTAACATCAATGTTCTTTTTCACCAAATCAACTCGCAATGAATCAAAGAAGTATTGCAGGGCAGCCTTGGATGAGCCGTAGGCTTCGGCACGTGAAAACGGTACTACGGTGGACAGGGACACCACGCCAACGATATGAGGCCTGGCACTGGCTTCCAGCAACGGCATGGCTACCGCCAAGGAGTTGATGGTGCCAAAATAATTCACCGTCATTACCCGCTGCATCATCGTCCAGTCAGGCTGGTCAATATCCAGGTATTCACAGGTACCGGCATTGAGTACCACACGATCAAGATGGCCGGAGTGCTCAAGCAGCTGTTTCCGAACGGTTTCTATCTGGTCTTCACGGCTAATATCAAAAGCAAGGGGAATAATATTGTCATGTTCTGCGGCCAATTCATTCAGTGCCTGCTGGCCTCTGGCACTGGCGATCACGGTATTACCTTGAGACGCCAACTTTATAGCTAGTGCCCTGCCAATCCCTGTACTGGCACCGGTCAGCCAAATGACCTCACCTTGAACCTCTTGAATTGCAGACATTATTATTATCTCTGTAATGGGCTTATGCAGCCAAGCGCGCTTTTAGCCACCGGGTAACACCCCCGATCACGGGAATATGCTCGTAGACCATCTGCCCCATATCATAGGTATCCTCATGATAATGAATCTGCTCGTCAAAGTGAATTTGGCTGATGCCCCTAACGGTAATTAAAAGACCACCTCCCAGTTTAGGATGACGAAAGTGCATATCCCACTTCATATAAGCCGCATTGTCAGATACCAACTGGTCGAGGAATTCAAAGCGGCATTCTTCAACATTACTAGAGATATCCGCCATATAGTCCTGCATGGCCGGCAGCCCCCTAACCTGGTGTACCGGGTCTTTGAAGACCATATCGCGGGTATATAGCTGGTCGAGGTGGCCAAGATCCAGCTGCATCATGTCGCTGTAGCTGGCTTTAAAAAGTTCGATAATATGATTGTTGCTCATAGTGCGCTGCTTCCACATTGGGCCCACAGTTAACTTGTTTTAACAGACTGTTATAAGATGCTCCCGAAACCACTCTGGAGCCTTTGTATATCCATTCATCTCGTTCAAAATTATACGCCTGTTTTTCCTAATTGGATTAAATACCTCCCCCAAAGCCGACTGAATAAGCAGGCCCTGTGATCCATACTGTGCCCATGCCCGTACAAAAATAAAACTCCAATAGGCCATAGCCGAGAAACACACTATGATAGGTGAACATAATGTCTAATCCCCTTAAGAGGAAGGCCCGTATGTCCACAGTAAGCAGTAAGGCCGGTGTTTCTAATGCTGAACGTAATGCCAGGCTCAAACAGCTAATGGCAAAAGTCGCTGAAGACCGCGACAAACTGGCCTTTGAGCAGTTATTTGATCATTTTGCACCGCTACTCAGGTCCTATAGTTTAGCCCGGGAACCAGGTGCAGCCCTGTTAGCCGATGAACTAGCCCAAGAGGTAATGATCAAGGTATGGAATAAAGCCCATACCTACAAGCCCGATATGGCGGCGGTTTCTACCTGGATTTTTACCCTGGCCAGAAACTCCAGGATTGACTATCTAAGGCGCAATGGCCGCTTCAGTACAGAAATTGATCCGACCGAAATCTTCAACAATATGGAAGATGAAGGTCCAGACCCTTTTCAACTGGCTCAACAGCAGCGGGTTGAAAGCAAGATCCATGAAGGCCTAAAGCAGCTGCCGATTGAGCAGGCGCAAGTATTAGCGAAGGTATACCTGGAGGGCAAAAGCCATCAGGAGACTTCAGACGAATTGGGACTGCCGCTGGGAACCGTTAAATCCCGCGTCCGCCTGGCATTACAGAAATTAGAATTGTTGTTAAAGAGGTAGATACAGATGGCGAACCATCACCCAGCCCCGGAATTACTCGCAGCGTTTTCAGCAGGCAGCTTACAGCTTAGCCATGCCCTGTGTATTTCCACACACCTTGAACATTGCGATGAATGTCGCTCCAATCTTATGCGCCTGAATAGTATGGGTGCCAACTTGATGGAAGAGCTAAAACCCGCCAAAGCATCTGAAAACCTTAAAAGTAGTGTACTGTCTATGCTTGATGATGAGGTGACGGAAGCTACCCCTGTGATCAATCGCGACTCGCGAGTGCCCCGCGCACTGCAGCAGTTTATTCCCGATGATTATGACTCTTTGCAGTGGCACCGTGTGTCTCCGTCCATCCAGGCGGCCAGACTGTGTACTGACAGCAACGGCTCAAAAGTTGAAATGTTACGTATCAAGCCTGGTGGTCAGGTTCCCAGCCATACCCATACCGGCGATGAATACACTATGTTACTGGAGGGCAGTTTCTCGGATGAAAGCGGTGTTTATAAGGAAGGGGATTTTGTGGTTCGGGATGGCCGCCACAAGCATAAACCTATGGTCACTGAAGATAGAGAGTGTATCTGCCTCACAGTGACGGATGCTCCCATCGAGTTTACTGGCTTCTTTACGCGCTGGTTAAACCCAATCTTACGTAGAGATCATTTTGCTCACTAAGCTTTGATAAAACGAAAAGATAGAACCACAAACAAAAAAGCGCAGCCCAAGGGTTGCGCTTTTTTTGATCCATTGTTTGCTTAATCCATGTTTATTTAATCAAATGTTTGCTTAATCAAATGTTTGCTTAATCCATCGACTAACGGTTATTAATCAGCGATTGCCACGATTATCGGGATCAATATTACCGGCTTTTTCCTGCTGGATACGCTGGTAAATTTCTTCGCGGTGGACTTCTACCTCACGGGGGGCACTGATACCCAAACGGACCTGATTACCTTGAACTTCTAATACAGTGATTTTTACATCATCACCGATGATAACAGTTTCACCAATTCTTCGGGTTAGTATTAACACAGCCTTTCTCCTACAGTCACTTTCTCATAATCCATCACTGCCTCACCTGGCTTCAATACAGTTACCACCCGTATATTTCTAGCTCCTGCTTACAATACTGGAACCACCCGAGGGTGTGCATAAACCAGTAAAGAATAGATCGCACTTTATAGGGCATTACATCTAACAATCACCCTAAGTTGCAGAAGTATAACAGATGCTGATTGACTAACAACCTGACCTCTACTCTGTACCAAACCCCTGTCAGGCTTGGTGTAAACGCTCTACAAACTCACGATAAAGGGTGGGCTGGCGGCCCAGTATCCAGCGCAACACATTCGGGCTACCCAAAAAGCCACAGTCATCATAGTGCTTATTCATAAGCATCATTTGCTCAACCTTGTCTTCGTTAAACCCTTTCTCCCGGGCATTGTCTGCTAGCTGTTGCTGTGAAATAGCCTGGGCTGTAACAGGCGTACCAATCACATCTGAAATAATCGCTGCCATATCCGTTTGGCTTAATGGCTCAACGCCTGCCAGCTCATAGGTGGCAAAATAATGGCCAGGCTCGGCAGCAACAATGGCTGTAGCTTCCGCCAGGTCTTCAAGGTCCACCACGTTGAACATCACCTCGGTATTAAACGGCATGGCATGCACCCCCTCCTCTACTACCTTATTCCAAATGGGTAAAAGATGCTGCATATAACGAATGGGTTGCAAAATGGTGTAGGGAATACCCGACTCAACCAACACTTCTTCGGCGTCCAGCTTTAGGCGGTGATGACGAACATCACGGCGCAAGGGATGCATTACGGAATAGTAAATAAAATGGCCTATATTCTGTTTTATCGCCGCTTCAATAAATGATTGGGTAATGGTTTTTTCATCAGGGTGCATGGGTGGGCCAACGTGGATAATTTTTTGACAACCCATAACAGCACTATCAATGCTATCAACATCTAACATATCCCCCACAGCAAAACCTGCTGCACCCAATGCCTTTAAATCCTGCCATTGGTTTTTATCGCGGATAAAAACTTTTACTACCAGCTTTAAGCCAACCAGTTTTTTTAAGATAGCTCTACCGGTTTTGCCATTGGCGCCAGTTAGTAAAATTGTTTCGCTCATTGCGTTTTGCCTCCGGGAATTATGAGGGGCAATTATAGCGGACTATGACTTCAGGTGGTTAAATAGCGTCTAACCGCGGTAGTCGTCCATATCCATAGACATGCGGTGTTGAAAACGCTTGGGGTTATAGTGGCAGTAGAGAATATCAACCAGACGGCCGTCTTCAGTAAACGAGCGACGGGTAAGACTAAGCACGGGCTCACCAACTTTCATATCCAGCTCATTGGCAACAAATTCCTGGGCACTGATAGCCGTCAGGTTCTGGTCAATGCGAGTCACTTCATGGCCATTTTCTTTCATAATGTCATAACGAACGCGAGTTTCCAGGTCGCTGCGACTAAAGCCCTCCTTCATACCTACTGTCCAGCTTATATAGTGCGCAAAGGGCTCGCCATTTTCAGTGCTTCGCACCCGAACAACACGATGGGCTTTTTCATCATCCTGCAAACCCAGCTCAATCCGAATATCACCCGGTGGCACCAGCATACCCACATCAAGTACTTTGATTTTGGTATTCTGATCCGTACTGGCCAACTTCTGCAACATCCCCGTCAATGGTGCCGGCACAGGCTCAGGGCTGTAATGGTGAGTAACATGGGTGCCTTTACCACGACGGCGCTCAACCAACGCCTCAGCGGCTAATTCATCCATCGCCCGCTTAGCGGTAATACGAGATATATTAAAAGCTTCTGCTAATTGCTGCTCCGTAGGCATCTGAGTGCTATGGGCAATAGAACCGTCCAAAATACGGCTTTTCAGCAAGGTATACATCTGGTGATAGAGCGGTGTTGGCGCCTCACCCCTTAATGATTCCAGTTCTAACTGGGTAAACAGTTTATCGATGACCAAATCCATGTTTTTACCTTTCTACCTATCTACCTATCGACCAGTGCATTCAATCCTGTTAATAAAAGTGGCCGCTGCGGGCACTCCGTCAGAGCTCCAGCCAGTAGTCGTTCAACCCCATAAAATATAATGTTACTACTTTAAGTCTATTGTGGCTTAAGTTCCAGCAATGAAAGTAGTTTTTCCTAACACACTCACTCTATATGACACTTCTGGTGCCCATAGCCCCACCCCGACAAAACAAATAAATTTAGCGCCATCCCATAGAGAGATTAGGTGAATATATCCATGCTCAATTTTCAGCAGTTGCTACAATTAAACCATTATCGCTCTATTTATAACGAAACGAGATAAAACCATGCCTTTATTTTCATCTAGCCTGCTTGGGCGCACCCTGTTACCGGCAGGAATCGCCAGCATTATCATTCTGGCCGTGATCCATTTTGCCTTGGATACTATTAATATCTTCACCGTGGCCATTGCCGCGATAGTACTGGTCGCCGTAGTAGCCTGGAGTATTAAGACTCAGGTGGTCAACCGCCTGAACGAGCTGGATACCTACTTGAATCTGGTCATCAGCACTGAAACAGCCCCATCAAACCCGCTGCAAGACCCCGGTTCAGATGAGCTGGCCGCAATCAGCAATACTCTCAATCGCTTTATTGAGGATCTGCGTGATGTAATGACCAATATTCGTAGTGATGCCAATAATGTCTTACAAGGCTCTCAGGATCAGGCTCAAAGAATGTCCAACTCAGTTCAGCAGCTGGAAACCAGCAGTTCGGAAGCCCTTAATATTGCCGAGTCTATCGGCCAAATTGCCGACACATCCTCAACCCTGTCTGACACTGCCGGTCAAATTACCTCAACCATTGGCGAGGCACTGGAGTCGCTGGAGCTGGGGTCAGGAGCCTCGAACTCCAACCAGGCCTCGATGAAAGAGCTGGTCAATAACGTAGCGCTGATGAGCGAAAATATTGCCCGCCTGCAGGAAGAAAGTGCGCAAATTGGCTCAGTACTGGATGTGATCGGCGGTATTGCCGAGCAGACTAACCTGCTAGCCTTAAACGCGGCCATTGAAGCGGCCCGTGCCGGTGAGCAAGGTCGTGGCTTTGCGGTGGTAGCAGATGAGGTAAGAGCCCTGGCCCACCGTACCCAGGATTCAACCGGTGAAATACAAACTATGGTTGAAGGTTTACAGGAGAAAGCCCAGAGCGCTGTAGCAGCGATGGAACAGGGGCGACTACTTAGCAGCAACAGCCTTGAACAAAGCCAACAAGTGGAAAGCGTTTTACAACAGGTACAATCCGTTGTTGCCAATGTCGATAGTCTGGCCATGCAGATAGCCGAAGGTACCGCCATGCAAAATAATGCCACTGATAGTATTAACCAACAAATGTCGAGTATTGCCGACCAGATTCGCGAAGTCAGTGCCGGATTAGGTATTATTTCTGAAAAGGCTCATGACCAGCAAGACACAGCCAATAAAGTGGATAGTGAACTGAATAAAATTTGTATTTAGGGGTTTGCGAGGGGATTGCTATCAGCTTCCCATCATAAAACACTCTGTCATAAAACACCCCGTCATTCCCGCGAAGGCGGGAGTGACAGAACTAACTGTTATCACGACCCTCAGCATAAGCCCGGGCTTTTTTCTCTTCCCCTAACTGATATTTCAAATCAGCCACCTGCTGCTCTAACAACTTTTGTGTGCTGCGGGCCTGCTCTAAATCCTGCCCGGCCTGCTCTAATTGTTGCTCCGCTTCAAAGGCGGAGGAAGAACGGGTATTTCTACCTACCCAATAACCGATACATAAACCGGATAACAAAGCGATAACAAAGGCAGGCCACATAACAACTCCAAAAAATTAATGCACCACTGGCATTTGCCAACGGCAATTCGCAGAGAACTGCTTACTTAAAAAATCTGCCTGCTCTGGCAGAATACGCCGACTATTTACCAGCGCTAAATATTCTGCAGGGTTTGGCCGATAAGGCAATGCCAATAATTCCAAATTGGTTTCATTCAATTTTCGATTTGCCTTATGCTGGTTGCAACGACGGCAGGCTGCAACCACATTCTCCCATATATCTCGGCCACCTCTGGAGCTGGGAATGATATGATCCCGGGTTAGCTCTTTGACATTAAAAAAATGACCGCAGTACATACATTGATTATTGTCACGCTCAAAAAGGGCTCGGTTACTTAAAGGAGACTTGCTTTTAACCCGGGCCAGTTTTTCACCCCCACAGGCGATAATACTAGGCAACTCAATCACAGAGCGTTTTTCAGTTAAACGGTTGTGGCCACCGTGGATATTAAAAATAATATCACCCATACTCCAACACACTAACTCACGGGAGATAAGGCAAACCGCATCCTGCCAATGCAGCCAGTCAATAGGGTGACCAGCTTTATTCAATCGTAGTATTTGCACAAACCCAACTCCTTTTTGTGATAATACCTCTTAAGAGTCAGCCAACCGACGTTTTTGTTTCAGTATTTCTGATTGACGTTTGACAATATGCTGGATCAATAATTCCTGATCATTACCGTTTACTTCAGTAAAATCAACCCGTACAAAACAGATTTTATCATCCTGCACCTCACCAACATCCAGCGGTATACAGTCAACAACTTCTGCTAAAGCAGAAACATGCAGCTCAGAGGGATGCAGCATAATATCCAACTGCAATAACTGCCCTTTTTTCAACACTTCCTCATTAGCAAAAGCCATACCGCAGGCACTGACATTAACCTGCTTTAACGAATAAGCAATTTTGTGCATCAACTCAGAATCCACATCCATTTGTGCAATCACAAAGTTGAGTTTTTTATTCATCAAATCAATTAATTCAGCGGCTACCGGCACTTGAATTTTGCAGGTATCCAATAAAGTTTGAATACGGTTATCAAAGTTAGCCGCAAAATCAAACGCGCCACCATGTTCCAGGGACTGCTTAGTAAAGACCTTTGCCTCTTCGTTACCTATACAGCGATAGGAGACTCCCATAGAGTCATCAATTCTAAAATAACGGCGGCGTTCTTCGTTCATAACTCTCTTCTATTTAAAAAATATCTGATCGATCCAGATTAAAGGCTGGTGCACTATCCTGTGGCTCCAATTCCAGTGACTGGTAAAACTCAGGATCTTTTTCTTTTAAGTTGCGCAGGCCCTGCTGCATCGCCTCGCCCCCCAAACCCTGTTGAATCACAATTTCAACGCGGCGGTTTTTAGCGCGGCCTTCTATTGTTTCATTACTGGCAAGGGGTTTAGTAGCGGCAAAGCCACTCACCTGAACACGATTCGGATTTAAAATGCCACCATCAAAAATGGCATGGGCAACGGAAACAGCCCGGCTGGTAGATAGCTCCCAGTTAGAACGAAAACGCGAGGTCTTAATCGGAATATCATCAGTATGTCCCTGAATAGAAATATCACCTTCTTTAGTAGACAGCACATCGCGCATTTCTTGCAGCAGGGGCAAGTAATTACCCGCCAGCTCCGCCGAGCCGGAAGCAAAAGAACCCTTCTCCCGAATCCTGACAATAATTTGCCGACCCTGGGTTTCTACTTCGACTTCACCTTTGATAATTTGATCTTGCAGGGCTTGCGCTAACTCTCGGGCATCCTGCTGCGTTGCTTTAATCAGCTCTTCAATTTTTTCAATAACATCCTGTTCTTCAACCGACTCTTTTTTTTCTTCACTATCGGGCACGCCTGCTTCTTGCCCGTCAATACCGGCCTGCACATCATATTCTTCCGAGGCATTCACCTCCAAAGATAGCTCGGTTAAATCATCGGTGTGTTGATAAATTTGATTAATCGGAGTGGGGTCAGGACGACCCGGGCTAAACTCCTGTGCAATAATACTGGTGCCCTTTGGCGGGTCTTTAACATCCAGTTTATTTTGCACACCAAAGGCCTGGGCCATAGAACCTGCAAGCCGTTTAAACTTCATCGCGTCCATTTCAGAAAAAGATAACAGCAACACGAAAAAACACATCAACAGCGACATCAAATCCGCAAAAGTTGCCATCCAGCTGGGGGCACCCGGTGGTGGGCATTCGGGACAATTAGCTTCTTCGTCACTCATGAATGGTTATACCGCTGGCTAAAACTGATCACTACTCGTCAACCTTTTCGCGCTGACCCTCGGGTAGATAATTGCGCAGCATGGAGTCAATCACCCTGGGGTTTTGACCGCCCTGAATCGCCAGCAACGCATCAATAATCAGGCTTTTACTCATATCTTCTTCGCCGCGGCGCAGGCTTAATTTATCTGCAATAGGAATAGCGACCATATTCGCCAGCATTGCACCATAGAGTGTGGTTAATAGTGCTACTGCCATGGCCGGGCCGATTGACTTGGGGTCATCCATATTGGATAGCATTGCTACCAGACCAACCAGAGTACCGATCATCCCCATTGCCGGTGCCACATTACCCAGGGCCGCAAAAATATCTGCACCCAGGGAATGACGCTCAACGGCTTTGTCTTTATCTTTGGAGAGCAGTGTTTTGACCACATCCGGGTCGTGACCATCAACCAGTAGCTGGATCCCTCCCTGCAGAAAGTCACTGCTTAATTCCTTACCTTCAAGGGCCAATAAGCCCCCCCTGCGCGCTTCATCTGCCAGCCCGACAATTTCATCGATCGTCTCAGCGGGATCTTCCACTTTAAACATAAAGGCTTTGGCAGCCACTTTGCCGGCACCCAAAAACTGACTCAGGCCAAATTTTGCCATCACCACAAAGATACTACCGACAATAACAATCAATACCGATGGAACATCAACAAACATGCCAACGCCACCACTGAGTACCATCGCGGCGATGATAATAGCCATTGCACCGATAATGCCTATAAGGGTTGCTAAATCCACTGCCAAACTCCTAATCGCTTGTGTCTATGCCTAAGGGTAGCTCAACCGCTCTAGGCTGAGAAACTCTCTACTTTTCCAATACTTACAGTCTAGCCTTAATCTTACGCGAGTACAGCCGGGAAGTGCTATCAGGCAAGAAATATTTACTGCGGGTAAAAATGCTTTTGTTAGAAGAATAGCGGCCTTTTGCAGGCAGACTTGAGCCCACAGCCTTTCAGGGATTGCAATCCACCCTACAGAGGTTGACCCAAACCTGCCCCTCGGTTACCTTGGCCCCGATTTTATAAGCCCAGAGCAACCCGTTTCAGGAGCCTTACATGGCCAAAGCCAAAAAAAGCGTCGACTTCGAAGAAGCCCTGGACCAGCTGGAAGAGCTGGTCGAAGATATGGAGAACGGCGATCTCACCCTTGAAGAATCCTTAAAAGCCTTTGAGCAGGGCATCAAGCTGACCCGCGAATGCCAAACGGCCCTATCCCAGGCCGAGCAAAAAGTACAAATGCTGGTGGAAGAAAACGGCAAACTCAAAGCCGTCGACCTCGATCAAGACTTTGACGAGGACGACGAGTCATAATGAGCCAGTCTTTCCAGGCCTATCTGCAACAGGCCAAGCAGCGGGCAGATCGTGCATTAAACCTCTATGTAGGCAGTTTTGCTTCACCCTATTCCCCGGCAGACAGCAGTGAATATCTGGCTCGATTACAACAAGCCATGCAATACAGTTTAATTAATGGTGGCAAGCGGGTAAGGCCGGTACTCGTTTATGCAGCTGCTAACGCCATCAACCCTGACACTTCAGCCTCCAGCAATGCGGATAAAGTCGCCTGCGCTGTAGAAATGATCCATGCCTACTCTTTAATCCATGACGATTTACCCGCCATGGATGACGATGACCTGCGCCGTGGCCAGCCCACTTGCCATAAGGCCTTTGATGAAGCCACCGCCATATTGGCCGGCGATGCCCTGCAAGCCCGCGCCTTTGAATTGCTAACCGAACTGGAAGAGTGCCCCGCAGAAACCCAACTGACATTAGTAAAAATACTCAGCACCGCTTCAGGCCAGCAGGGTATGGTAGGGGGACAGGCCATTGACCTTGGCGCCGCGGACCAAACCATTGATCTCGAACATCTGGAAATCATCCACCGCTTAAAAACTGGTGCCCTGATCCGGGCTGCCGTTGCTATGGGTGCCATCTTGGCCAACGCCAGCACACAGCAATTAGCGGACCTGGACCGCTATGCCGAAGCCATTGGCCTGGCCTTCCAGGTACAGGACGACATTCTGGATATCGAAAGCGATACCGCCACCCTGGGCAAAACCCAGGGCGCCGACCAAGCCCTGAACAAGCCCACCTACCCCGCTTTGTTGGGGCTAGGTGGGGCCAAAGAGAAGGCTCGACAACTGCATCAGCAAGCGCTGACCGCACTGGAAGGCATTGGCGATAGCGCTCAAACCCTGAAGGATTTATCCAGTTATATTATCTCCCGCAGCCACTAAAACCTCACCATTACCGCACCCGCAGGCTGGATTAGCGCAGCGTAATCCGGCATGAGTCCACCCACATTGGTGGATTACGCTATGCTAATCCACCCTACAGCGAGTTTTTATACAACTTTTGAGTTACAATTCTCCTTCTACGTATTGCAGCGCATTATCTTAAAAGCACTATCTTAAAAGGCATAAGCACAGACCGCATGTTCACTGAAATCCCACGCTCACGTCCCGGCACCCCCCTGTTGGACGGCATTAACGAAACCGCTGACCTGCGGCAACTGGACGAAACCCAGCTGCCCCAACTGGCCGATGAGCTGCGTGAATACCTGCTGTACTGTGTCGGTCAAAGTGGCGGCCATTTTGGCGCCGGCTTAGGAGTGGTCGAACTGACCGTCGCCCTGCACTACTTATATCAAACACCCGACGACCGCATTGTCTGGGATGTAGGCCACCAAACCTATCCCCATAAAATCCTCACCGGCCGTCGCGAACAAATGAGCGGCATTCGTACCCAGGATGGTCTGGCCGGCTTCCCCAAGCGCAGCGAAAGTGAATACGATACCTTTGGTGTGGGCCACTCCAGCACCAGCATCAGCGCCGCATTGGGTATGGCATTGGCGGCAAGACAACAGGGTATTGATCGCAAAACCGTTGCCGTCATTGGTGATGGCGCCATGACTGCCGGTATGGCTTTTGAAGCACTAGCCCACTCCGCCCATGTTGATGCCGATATGCTGGTTATCCTGAATGACAACCAAATGTCCATCTCTCATAACTCCGGCGGCTTAAATACTTACTTCTCAAAAATCTGGGCGAGTAAGGCTTATACCAACCTGCGCGCCGGCAGTAAAAGTGTGCTATCCAAAATTCCGCAGGCTTGGGGTGTTGCTCGTCGTATAGAAGAATCTATGAAAGGCTTTGTGGCACCCGGTGTTATTTTTGAGGAGTTGGGCTTTAACTATATCGGCCCCATCGACGGCCATGACTTACCCACCCTGGTCAACACCATTCGCAATATGCGCGAACTACCTGGCCCGCAACTACTGCATATCATGACGCAAAAAGGCAAAGGCTTTGCGCCAGCAGAAAAAGACCCGGTGGGCTATCACGCTATTAATAAAATTGAAGTTAAACCCAGTGTTGCCCCAGCTCAACCTGCCGCCTCAAAAAAACCCAAGTACCAGAAAGTGTTTGGCGATTGGCTTTGCGATATGGCAAGGCAGGATGAACTGTTAATTGGTATCACCCCAGCCATGGGTGAAGGCTCGGGCATGATTGAGTTTTCCAAACAGTTTCCAGAGCGTTATCACGATGTGGCGATTGCGGAACAGCATGCAGTGACCTTAGCTGCAGGCATGGCCTGCGACGGTTTAAAACCTGTTGTTGCTATTTACTCAACGTTTTTGCAGCGCGCCTATGACCAACTAATTCATGATGTTGCGTTACAAAATCTTGACGTTTTATTTGGTATTGATAGAGCTGGGCTTGTTGGTGAAGATGGCCCAACCCATGCCGGTAGCTTTGACCTGAGCTTTTTGCGCTGCATACCTAATATGTTAGTTATGGCTCCCTCAGACGAAAACGAAACCCGCCAACTACTGTATACCGGTTTTAAATTTCAGGGCCCCGCCGCTGTTCGTTACCCAAGAGGCACAGGCCCCGGCGCTACCATCGAACAAGAAATGACAGCACTGGAAATTGGCAAAGGTATTATTCGCCGCCAAGGCAAAGGCGTTGTTATTTTAAACTTCGGCACCTTATTAGCCGACGCTATGCCCGCCGCTGAAAAACTGAATGCCACTGTTGCCGATATGCGGTTTGTTAAACCTTTAGATGAACAGTTAGTTGATGAACTGGCCAGCAGTCACGACCTTATCGTCACGCTGGAAGAAAACACTATTGCCGGTGGTGCTGGTGCTGGTGTTAGTGAATACCTAAGCAGCCAAGGTATTAATCTGCCGGTCTTGCATTTAGGTTTACCGGACACGTTTATCGACCACGGCAAGCATCAGGATTTATTAGCTGCCTGTGGTTTAAACAGCAGCGGCATTCTGCATAGTATTGAACAGCGACTGGCGATACTGAGTCAATCATTGAGCGCGCGGGAATCCAAACTAAATTAATGGTTGCCCGAGACAATGCCCTATCTCCTTAAACTTTGCCTTCCAGGCATACTGCTATTAAGCCAACAGGCTTTTAGCTGCGAGTGTTTAT
Organism: Oceanicoccus sp.; assembly: GCA_024226635.1. Taxonomy (GTDB): domain Bacteria; phylum Pseudomonadota; class Gammaproteobacteria; order Pseudomonadales; family Dasaniaceae; genus Oceanicoccus. The sequence goes on from JAAELM010000265.1 coordinate 18,411, forward strand.
GGCAGGGTTCTTTTTCCAAAGCCTATAAAAAAGCCGATTTAATTGTGAGTGGTAGTGTGACTGCCGGCAAAGGTAATTCCGTAGATTTTTCTATTGATCGTACGCACTATGATCGCAGGGTTAATTTTACAGAGTTTAATTCTACTATTCGTGTTTGGGGTGATAACGGGAAATTGTGCCGCCCCAGGATTGAAAATTTTCCTGTAGGTACACAATGGGTAATGAGCCTGACAAAGATTACCAGCGATATCCCTGATAATGGTTTCAATCCTAATACGCCGAATATGAGTTATGGACGGCTTAACGATTATTATTTGTCGAAGTGTGGGGCAAATTGGCTAAGACTTGAAGAAGGTTTGGTAACAGGGAATTTGGTTAAAGGGCATCGCTGGGAATGGGAAAACAAAAATATGAACCCTGTTTTGCTGGAATTAATTGATGCTTATATTAAAGAGATTATTCCAGAGCAGGCGCTAGTTGAGGCGGCCAAACCCTTGACTGAGACTAAAAAGTTGATGCAAGAGACTAAGCGGTTTTTGCGGCAACAATAAAGCCATTATAATCGTAGCCACATAAAACGCCACTAACTACGCCACTAACTACGCCACTACCGCAGATGCTAACCAGGCGGCAACCTCACCAAACCAACAAGCTCATCCAACATCATCAA
>JAAELM010000266.1 GCA_024226635.1 Oceanicoccus sp.
TAAACACCAATGGCATGCCGGTCAATACTAACCCGAAAAAGCTTATTATGGTGAGAGTATGGCCAAATCGATGAAACTTGCCAAATCTCATTAATGCAGTTGTATTATTAGCCATGGTCAGATCCACCCTCCTTTCGATCGTCTAATATTGAGCCCAGCCACGAGAAAAGCATATGCGTACCAAATTGTATGAATGTTACCACCAAAAGCCCCACATACGCCAAAAAGAGAACCGTTAATAACGTCTGCGGACTCTTTACAATACCCTTGATCTCCCCTGGATCCTTCCTGATATTTTTAAGTGCTACCAATGCAGATTTGTAATACCCAACATCTTTATAACCCGGATGCGCAACATGCTTAACGAAACTGTCACCAGCACCTGGATGACACTTACCACATGTTTCTTTAGCATTTTCCGGACCTAGTGTAGATTCCGGATTTGATGTATTTTGTTTAATGTGCCGGCCGCCACCGTCAACTAAACTCTCTACCTACACGCCGCCCTACCGATCCCCACACGTCACCGCCAACCTCTCAGGCCCGGCGCAGTGCTCA
>JAAELM010000267.1 GCA_024226635.1 Oceanicoccus sp.
CTGTTCTATCAACTAACATATTGCAAAACTATGATTAACTGGTACCAGAGCGAAACAACGTTTTAAGTAAACGGGATTAATTTTGTCTGGTATCTCCAGTACTTTAACAAAACCTATGTCCAAATCGGCTAGACGTGGCACGGCTGCAAAACCAAGAGCCTGATAACTTTTGCCGGTATAACGCTTGACCGGAGTTTTGTAGTTGAGACTACTATGCTCCCGATAATTGTTATAATACACCAGCCACTGGTCCAAGAGGGCTTGCAGTTCAGTCAGGTCAGTGAAACCAACAGTATCGTCGCCAACTTGTCGTTGCCGGTCAGCCACTTCTAGGTCCAGACATTCACGCAAAAGAGTGCGGATGAAGGCTTCGGCTTTACCATTGGTCTGAGGATAGTAGGGTGCGCTATGCAAAAAGGGCTTGCCAAACCAATCTTTGACCACTTGGGCGATAAAGATGGAAGCATTGTCGGTCAGGATATCGTCAGGTCGTCCGTAACGAGCGACACATTGCTCAAGAATTTGCCTAACCCATTTGGCATTTGCATCGCCCAAACGGGCCTGGGCGGCCAAGGCATAGCGGGAATAGGCATCAAGCACAATCAAGATGGTGACCCGTTGACCGAGAATCC
>JAAELM010000268.1 GCA_024226635.1 Oceanicoccus sp.
AACCAAAGAAGCTTTTAATGCCTTTCCAGATACGACCCACAACATTAAATTTGCTGATTATATAGCCAATGGCTCGTTTCGCCCCACCGATAATAAAATTCCAGAGGTTCCCAAAGAAGTTCATTATGGACTTCCAGTTGTTGATAATCATACCCAGTGGACTAAATGAAAAGATTTTCTTAATCCATTGCCAGCCAGTTTGAAAAGCTTCTGATATACCATCCCAAAGACTGCCAAAAAAGCCAGAAATCGGCTCCCAATATTGGATAATTAAACTCGCACCAATGGCGATACCGCCAATAATTAAACCGATCGGGTTAGCCATGATTGCAGCGCCAAGTGCTTTCACGCCAAGGGCGACCAAAGGCAAAACTACCTTAACTCCAATCAACGCAGCACCAAGACTAACGATAGTTTTAGTGACAATCGGATTGGCGACAGCCAGTCGTCCAATCGGCCCGAGTACCGCAGCTAAGCCCCGGATAATCAAGGTCAAAGGCGGTAACAGTACATTGCCTATGGATATCCCCAAATCAGACATTACTGAACCTAAAATCTTTAATTGGCCGCTGAGGTTGTTAAGACGCTCTTTAGCCATTTTGGCGGCGGCACCATCGGCCTTGTCGAGCTCCTGCCGTAATTCTCTAATTTTAGTAACTCCGCCTTTTGACAGGAACTTAAGCATCCCACTCATGGCCCGTTCACCAAAAATTGCTTTAACTGCCGCTGCTTTCTGAGCATTACCCATTTCAGTGGTGGCCGCGGCGAACTCCTGCATGATCGTTGAAAGTGGTCGCATATTGCCGTCCATGTCGGTAATTTCTATACCCATATCCTGTAAAGCCTGTGCGCCTTCGGAGGTCGGAGCGGCGAGACTGGATAAAATTTTACGCATGGTAGTTCCTGCCATGGTACCTTGGATTCCGGCGTTGCCCAAAATCCCAATCATAGCAGCAGTCTCTTCAAGAGAAACGCCTAAGTTGGCGGCAGCCGGAGCAACATATTTCATCGCTTCCCCAAGCTGGGTTAAATTAGTATTAGAGGACGAGGTAGCTTTGGCTAAAACATCGGCCACCCGGGTGCTTTCTCTGGCATCGAGGTTAAAGCCACGCAGCATAGCTGCCGCAATCCCGGCAGTTTCACCAAGTTCCATATCAGCGGAAGCAGCTAAGTCTAAAAGTCCCGGCATCGCTTTGACGATCTCTTGAGTTTTAAAACCAGCTTGCGCCAAAAGCGCTTGCCCTTCGGCCGCCTGACTGGCGGTAAAAGCAGTTGACCTACCCAAACGTCTTGCTTCATTAGTTAAAAGCGTGATCTCAGCAGTAGAAGCATTAGAAATTGCTTTAACTTTAGACATCGCTTTCTCAAAATCAGCGGCGATCTTCACGGGCAAACCGACAGTACCTAATACGATACCAGCGCCTAGCGCCTTACTTTTTAAGCCACCCCAAGCTTGGCCTAATTGCTGGCGACCACGCATGCGCATACCTTGAAGCTTGGACTGCATCGCCAAGCGCCGTTGTTGTTGCGCTACTCGTCCAATCTGAATACCGTAGCTTTTGGCGGCGATTTTAGCTCGGCGGTACCGTCCTTCAAGCACCGCGATACCAGCGGCTAAGCGTTTACTGCTGCCGCCCGCTGCCTGCTGTTTTTGCTTGAGCATCGCAAGCTGCTGCCGATATTTGATAACCGCTTTGCTGGCAGCCAGCTTCTTATTAGTGGAGAGCAAGCTCTGCCCTAATTTAGAACTATATTGTTGCGCTGTTTTGAAAGTTGGCTTAAATCCAGAACCAAACACCGCACCAATTTCCACTGCCATTGATTTTTTCATGTTTCATTTACTCCTTAGGACAGGCTTCCAGCCATTTTATAAAGTCTTCCCCGGTCATGGTTAAGAGCTCGGAGAGCTGCCAGCCCGTATGACTAGCCAAGGCTATGCAACCCTCCCGAGCCTGCCGGGGGCTCATGAAGAAAAAGATTTAAGTTTTTCCTGTAACTTGAGGTAATCTCCCATGTCTAAATTCATCAGATCGTCTGGCGACTGTTGACACAATGAAGCCATGAGTTTAAGCTCCTTTTCAGCGTCACTGCCGGTCGTTTTATCCATCGCCAGATAGTCGCCGACCGTGGGACGGCGTACATCCAGC
>JAAELM010000269.1 GCA_024226635.1 Oceanicoccus sp.
CTGGTCAGACACAGCGGCGCCTACGGTGCCAACGGCACCCAGTACCGCACCCTGCGGGATAGCTTTGCCAAAATAGAATCCATTGGCGTAGAAGGCACCTTGGCCAGCACCGATGGCAGTGGCAGCGATAACGGCTCCCGCGTGTATACCCGCGATGGTCGTATTATTTATTTGGGAGGTACGCCAGACTCACGCTTGTCACGCAGTATTACCACACGCCATTGCACTAACTCTGTTCCCCTTCCGCCAATGTTAGGGGGCGGATCCTACTGCTCTGAGTACGCCACCACCACAGAAACCCAAACCTACCAATGGATGGTCAGTCGAATTGAAGATCGCCAAGGTAATACTATTCACTTCGATTATCAAAATAATGACAGCACCGGCGAGCAGCGTCTGGATGAAGTGCGCTATAACGATAACCTGCATCGTATTGCATTCACCTGGGGTAATCGTACTGATAAAAGCCAGGCTTATTTTGCCGGCGCACTACTCAACCAATCAAAGCGCCTAAGCAAAATCGTTAGTTTTAGTGGCTCAACAGCTCTGCGTTCTTTGCATCTTGGTTACAGTTACGCAGGAAGCACCGGGCACTCAAAAATAACCAGTATCACAGAATGCCCGGGGGGGAGTGTTGGTAGTGGTTGTTTAAGCCCAACCAATTTCGGCTGGCAATTGGGTGAGTCGGGCTACCTAAACCACCCCAGCAATGTTGGTTACGTTGTTTACAACGAAAGCCGTACGCCCTGGGCATTGGATATTAACGGCGACGGTTTCTCCGATATTATTTCCAATGCAGACTCCACCTGGAAAATATCCTTAGGTGGAACCGACACGATGACCGATTGGCATATCACCGGAACCACCATAACCAGTGATGATAGAAACTATGCGTTAACCCTTCGCTATAACAACGACCTTCGCGATGATCTTCTTATTGTGCGTGGTGGTTACTGGCATGTGCTACTGGCCGACCCAGACGACACCGGATTTTTGCCGGCACAAAGTACCGGTATCCCCAGCACGGGCTATAACCATCAACCCAAAATTATCGATATGAACGGTGATGGCCGAGGCGACCTTGTTTTCAGGGGAAGTAATGGTAACTGGCATTACCGTCTAATGACCAACAGTGGTTTTGGTGGTGCTAATGATACTAATAGAAAAGCCTATGGTGATACGGCTCGCGCTAACACCATTGCTATGGACGTTAATGGCGATTCCCTGCAAGACCTGATGGTACCGTTAAGCAGCTACTACCTTGCCTATATCTCAACGGGCAGCGGTTTCCGCGAAGTGCAAACCAGTTTATCCGGTGTTGACCGCGAGCGGGGGGCCAAGCCCATTGATCTTAATGGTGATGGCTTAACCGATTTGTTGTTCCGTACTGGCAGCAGCACGGTGGTCTATGCCTTAAACACAGGCGATGGATTTACTACACGAACTACGGTTCCCGGCATTACAGCCACACACTCAGAATGGAAACGCGCTCGTACCCTCGACTATAACGCCGATGGCCGCAGCGAGTTATGGCTTAAAAATAAATTTATTGCCATGAACGGCAATAGCCAGGCCTCTGCTATTGATGCCACCGCGCATATTAGCGGCACACTCCCTGCCAACCGTCATGCAGTGGTACTCGATTACAATGGCGACAGCCTGGACGATGTGATTGTACTTGGCGGCGGCATAGGTCAAAACTATCGTTATACCCACAACGGCGAGCGCCCTGATTATCTCACCAGCATCACTAATGGCTTTGGTGTTGAAACCACCTTTAGCTATCAGGGATTACACGAAAATGGTGTGGCAGGCTTTTACGATCAAAATGGCGAAAGTGCCTATCCGCTGCTGGCAGAAAACAGCACTGTTTATGCCGTTCAACAATTAAGCCAAAGCGATGGCATAGGCGGCACCCATAGCACCCGTTATGAGTATCAAGGTCTGCGAACCCATATGGCCGGCTTAGGCAGCCTTGGCTTCCAGAAAATGATGACCAAAAATAACGATACCGGTATTCGTACGGAGGTGAGTTATAGCCATGATTATGGAGACCATCAACAGGGAACGGTTACAACAGTAAAAACCGTTGCCCCCAACAATACAGTACTGAGCTTAACCACCAATACCTGGAAAACCGAGTGGAAAAATAGCAGCGCAGCAGGCATTGCTGGTGAACGCCACTATATTGACCTGATCAAAACAACCGTGGTGAAAAAAGATCTAAACGGTGCCTTCCTGCACCGTGAAGTTAACGACTATAGCTATGATAGCTACAGCAACCCCGAAACCATCACCAGCCGTGTTTATAATGCAGCCAGTGGTGGCACATTACTGCGCACCAGCACCACCGCCAATACCTGGCAAAATACAACCGGCCAATGGTTAATTGGTTTGCTAACCGAAGCCGAGGTCAGCGTTACCGACCACAGCCAAAGTGCACCACAACTAAAACGCCTAAGTACCTTCCAGTACAACAGCGATGGTAGAAAAACCGCCGAGCAAATCCGCAACCCGGCCAACAATGCCGTACTGCACGAAACCCGCTACGGCGAAGATATCAATGGTACGCTGCAACAAGACAGTTTTGGCAACCTCTTGGCCACCACCGTAAAAGGCCCGGACTTTGCCAACCGCAGCCAAAGCGTAGCCTATGACAACAGCTACGGCCTATACCCCATAGAAAGCCGCGATGCGCAAAACAACCTGACCCAACACCAATACTACGGCGCCAATAGTTATGGCAACGGCGCCTACCCGGGCAAATTACGTTTAAGCACCGCGCCCAACGGCCTGCAAACCTTTTACAAATACGACAGCCTTGGCCGCCCCAGCGAAACCATCAGCGCCTACGGCACCGCCGCCGCAGTCTCTACTTACAGCATCTTCCGCGACTGCGATAGCAGCTGCCCCAGCGATGCCGTGTACCTGCATACCACCTACACCGAAGGCGGTACGCCCGTACACAAAGCCATCGACAAACTGGGTCGTACCTTGCGCACCATCAGTTTGGCCATGGACGGACAGCAAGTCAGGGTCGATAGCGAGTTTGATCATCTGGGCCATAACGTCCGCGTTAGTGAACCTTATTTTGCTGGCGATGCCACACTCTTTAATGAAATTAATTACGATATCCTCGGCCGCCCCATAAGCTCTACCGAAGCCAGCGGCCGGGAAGATACCGTCAACCATAACGGCCTGGTTACCACTGCCCATATTGATATCTACGGCAAAAACCAAAGCAAAGTGGAAACCCGCGATGCTTTAAACAACCTGTCCTCGGTAACCGATAACAACAACCAAACCATCACCTACGGTTACGATAGCCTGGGCCGTCAAACCGCAGTTGAAGACACCGATGGCAATACCACCACCATCACCTACAACACCCTCGGCCACAAAACCGCCATGAGCGACCCCGACAAAGGCAACTGGTCCTACACCTATAACGGCCTGGGTCAATTAATTACCCAAACCAACGCCAAAGGTGAAACCACCTGTATGGCCTATGACACCTTAGGCCGTATGGTAAAACGGGTAGATAACTACACCGGCAGCAAAGCTACCAGCCTTGGCCAAAATGCCGCCGCCAACCAGCAGTGTAGTGGCAGCGGGGGAGTGCTTAGCAGTTGGACCTATAACACCAGTGGTAATGGTTTAGGGCAACTGGCCAGCGCCACCAGCCCAGACTACTTTGAGTCCCATGGCTACGACAGCCTTGGTCGCGCAACACAAACCACCACCGTTATAAAAGGCGAAAGCTTTACCGTTAACACCAGTTATGACAGCTACAGTCGCCCCGACGTCATGAGCTACCCCAACTCCAGCGGTAGCCATGCGCGATTAGAAGTCAAACAACGCTATAACAATTTAGGTTTTAGCACCGGCACCTACAGCGTAGATGGCAGCATTCTCTATAGCCGCCCCGAAGCGGTTGATGCCAAAGGCAATGTCACCACCTTGCTAAACGGTAATACCGTTACCACCACCAAAGCCTACGACCAGGCCACCGGCTACCTGCAAAGCATTGGCAGCCATAGTGTGATTGAGTGGGTCAGTGGTGTGGCAGCGGTACAGGATATAACCGTTGATTTTGACCTGGTAGGTAACCTGATTTATCGCAGTGATGACGGAGTAGGCTTTTATGAGTCCTACGATTACGACAACCTAAACCGCTTAACCGATGCCTGGAGTGACTACAGCAGCGGCAGCAGCCAGCACACCGAAGTGGAATACGATGCGCTGGGGAATATCACCTATAAAAGCCGAGTGGGGTCCTATAGCTATGGAACGCAGGAAGCGGGATGTGGGCGAATGGCAGGCCCCCACGCAGTAACGGCGATCAATACTAGCCGAAGCGGTGATTTAAAAACCGCCAGCTATTGTTATGACGCTAACGGGAATATGACCAGCGGTGATGGCAGGACGTTAAGCTATACCTCTTTTGATAAACCGGATTTTATTCAGAAGGGAAGTAATACGGTTGAGATGGTGTATGGCATTAACCGGCAGTTGATTCACCGACGGGATATTAATGTCATCAACAGCACCACTAATGATAGTGATACTTATTTGGTGGGTGGAATCTATGAGCGGGTTGTTAACCATACCGGTACCAACGAAGGTAAAGTTGAAGAGCGGCATTATGTGGGTAATGCAATTGTTACCTATAGCCATGATATGGATGGGAATAGCCTAAGAAACCCGGATGATGTAAGAAGGCGTTATACCCATACGGATCACCTTGGGAGTATAACGGCGATTACGGATGAGATTGGTTATGTGGTTGAGCGGTTAAGTTTTGATGCCTGGGGTAAGAGAAGGGCAGTGCAGACAGAGACGCTTGAGCAGTTGTTGATTGTTGATCCGACGAATTTTATTAGTGATCCGTTGGATCTGGCTAGTAAATTTACCAACAAGGGCTTTACCGGGCATCAGCAGTTGGATGGTGTTGGGATTATCCATATGGGTGGTCGGATTTATGATGCGGAATTAGGGAGGTTCTTGCAGGCGGATCCGTTTATACAGGATAGGACGAATCTTCAGGGATTGAATCGTTATTCTTATGTAGAGAACAATCCGCTGTCATATACAGACCCTAGTGGTTACTTCTTGAAGAAGCTTGTTA
>JAAELM010000270.1 GCA_024226635.1 Oceanicoccus sp.
ATTGTCTTCACTCCTGGTTCACCATCGCTCTTGCGAGCCAGGAAACCACCAAGTTTGGCTATCATAGCAACAGCTTCATGAAGGCTAGGCGGTTTCTCTGGTGGCGTTGTGGTCTTGTGAGAATAACAATACAGGGCTTGCCATTCATAGGGTGCTAACACCTTATCACAAGGGGAATCAGGGGCATGGCGCGCTTCATAGGTAAGCCAAAGCAAACGCCAGGCTACAATGCTGTATGTCGCTAGAGCGCGATGAATCCTGTCTCCCGTCTCCAACTGTAGCTTTTCTAGCCCACATCCGCTTTTCAGCACGAAGTGATAACGTTCTATAAGCCACCGGTAGCTGTAATATCGCAAACACCTTATGGCATCATCAAAAGTCTCTACTGGAAATGTGGCAAGCAACAGCCAGCATACTGGTTTTACGCCAGATGGAGCGTCATATTCTTCTGCCAAAACCATATATACTGGGATAGGAGACAGGGACGCTTTATCTGGACGATTGGCTGGTGGACAGATGGAAAGCTGGGCAATCCTCATGGTTAATATTGCTTGCCGTGGCGGCTGATCTCTACGGCGACCTATGTCAATTGTGACTTCACC
>JAAELM010000271.1 GCA_024226635.1 Oceanicoccus sp.
ACCGGACGCTCGTCATCTTGCGCCCCAAAGCTCCCGCTGGTTGGCTTGGCCTATACTCGCTGTATGTCTGGTGTTTACAACTCACCAATGGAATAACAATAGCCTCGACAGCCATGATATAAAAGCCGTCACTGCATCTGTCTATAAAAATCTTTTAAATTCTGGGTTGGTTTCCGCTAGTGCCAGCCCTTGGGCGCCCCGTATCGCTGATGCTGATATCAACCTCAATTTACAACAGCCAGGGCTTGCTAACCAACAGGTACTAAACATTTCGATTAGAGGCTTTTTATATGAAACACAAGGTAAAGAGCTGATCTATGAAGACAACCGGCTTTATCCTGAAAGCTGGTTTAAAACTGATGCCACCCAGGCATTAACCGCTAACGGCAATCAGGTAGAGATAGTCACCCTTAAGCATAGGCGCACAGGTAAACAGGTTTTGTCAGTTTATAGCTATCTTATTGGCGACCACACAACAAGTAACGCTCAATGGGTTAAGCCTCTACAAATCTACCAAACGCTATTACAAAAAAGAGAAGCCGCCTTGATAAGCATTAGCCAAAGCTGCGATAAAATTTGTACAGGTGAAATATCTCAACTACTGGCAATGACTGACAGTATTATTGACGGCTATCAATCCGGGTTAAACTCCGCCCTGTAATAACAGCTAATAATGCGCTTTTAACGCCAACTCAAAATCTTTAGATTCTAAAAACTGATGGTGGCTACCCTGTGCATAATAAACAATAGGTTCAGGGTTAATAATTTTATCCCACCCTAAGCACTTATCAGAGTATTGCCCCTCGGGCTGTGGCGGTAACCGAAACAGGATCACCCTGCCCTGGTATTTTTTTTCGTAATGCTCGCTAGCTAAATATTTATCAAGCGCTTTATGGTTGACCAAAGTAAGGTACTGATAACGCCAGACATGAGGTAGGCGTGCGCCGACGCTGAAGATTAATTTTGCCTTTAATTGCATCCAATTATCTTTGAGTCTTAGTGACAGCCCTCTTACCGCTCCCTTAAAGGATATGGGTCTGCGTTTGTGGTTACCACCCTCAACTCTGCCAACAGCATCCAGCAAATAGACATCTTCAACATGGATATTTTTTGCTTTAAGTTGCTTTGCGGTTTCTACAGCCAACACGCCACCCATTGAACCGCCTAGCAAACGAACGTTTTTAGTTGGTAAGCTTTTTTCTATAACGCCAGCATATCGCTCGGCCATAGTCACAACATCATAGAGGGGCTCACCACCATCGTAGCCCTGTGCCTGCAGGCCATAGACGGACACGCTCTGTAAATATTTAGCAATAAGCCTATAGTGAAAAACACCACCACCTACCGGATGGATACAGACCAAAGGCGTACCTTCACCACTCTGCAATTTTATTAACTGCGGACTCTGGCTTAACTCGTCACTTGCCGCTGAGCCATGGTACTGTGACTCAAGGGCAGCGGCCATCTCAGCTATACCAGGGTGGCTATAAACGAAGGTCATGGCCAAATTGATCTGTAATCGCGCCTCTATGGCCACCAATAGACTGACCACCTTCAATGAGTCCATTCCCTCGTCAAAGCAGTTGGCGTTTTCATCAATATCGCTATCAAAGGCATCTCGCCAGGCTAGCTGGATTTGCGTCTTATAGTAGGTAAAAGTCTCTGACTCGCGTTCTTTATTGGCAGGGGGTAAATCAGTCGGGGCATTGATAGCGTGCAATGCTTTGCGGTCAACTTTCTGGTTGGCATTTAATGGCAAGGCTGCAACGTGGATGTACTGCGTGGGTAACATATACCACGGCAGCCTGGCTTCCAGTTCGGCTTTGATGGCTTTTTCAATCACTTCCGGGTTATCGGTCGCTGTATAAAAACCGGTTAATTGTTCTTTACGCGGCTCTGCTACAAAGCGTGTTACGCCACTCACCGTTTCGGCCAATGATTCAATTTCGCCCAGCTCTACCCTATGACCACTTAGCTTGACCTGGTTATCAACACGACCTCTGTAATTAAGCCGCATATTTTCATCGTACTGGAATATATCACCCGTTTTATAAACCCGTTGCACACCTTCAGGAAGCCCAAGGTCGACGAACTTCTGCCCGGTCAGTTGCGGTTGACCAATATAGCCCAGCGCTAAACCTTTACCTGCAATCAATAACTCACCCTTGCCATTGGTATGGGTGACTAGCTGCCCTTGTTCATCAACTAAATAGAAACTGTAACCCGGTAGGGCCCCAGAAAAAGCCAGTTGTCCGTTGACGGGATACGACTCTATTGCAGACCAGACTGTAGCCTCGGTTGGCCCATAGCAGTGCCATACCTTTTTGACTTTGGTCGCCAGGTTATCAGCCAGTGCCTTTGGCACTTTGTCACCACCAATGATTATCTGCAGTTTGTTGCTACCGGGCCAGCCGGAGTCAGTTAAGGTTTGGAAAGTACCGGGGGTCGCCTGTAATAGGTTAATTTCCAAAGCGGATAACTGGTCGGCCAAACACTGGGGGGAATTAATCGCAGCGCCATTATCCAATACGCAACAACCACCCGTGACTAACGGAAGAAACAGGTCTGGCATCACTAAATCAAAGGCAAAGGAAGTGATGCATAGTTGTCTTAATGAATTATCCAGGGCCAATGTATTTTTCATCACGTCGAGCAGGTGCCAAAGGGAGTGATGGGTTATTGCTACGCCTTTGGGTTGGCCTGTCGAGCCTGATGTAAAAATAATATAGGCCGTATCACAACACAGCGGTGAAAATGATGGCGCGGCTGAGGCGGGCTTAACAAGAGTGTCAGGGGCTAATAATTTTTGTGCGGACGGGATATTGCCAGCTGCGCTATCACCAACAATAAATCTACAGGCCGCCTGTTTTAAAACAGCTTCAACTCGACCTAAAGGCCACTGCTGTTCTACAGGAAGGTAAATAGCACCGGCTTTAAAGATGCCCAATATCACTGGCCAGATAGTGATTTCACGGGGCATGCAGATAGCAACTACATCACCTACAGCGACTCCTTTTGCCTGCAAGTTAATGGCCACATTGTTCGACAAGTGGTCCAGCTGCTGATAGCTAAGCGAGCTTTGCCCAGCCTGAACCGCTACAGCCTGGGGCTGGGTGTTTACCCAGTAATTTATTACCTCAATCACTGACTGCATCGGAGCCTTTATCATTCCGTTTTATCGACATCTACAGTTTCAACAGGAAACAACAAACATCACCTAGTCAAAGCTATAGGTTAAATTGACACCACCTTTAAGCTCGTCGTAATCGCGGTCCTCTGTATCAAATTCTTTGTCTTCATAGGCAATGTAAAAACCTGCTGACAGTTTTTCAACTAACTGCCATCTTAAGGCTGCGCGATACACCAGGCTTTCATAATCGCTTTGAACCAAGGCTTGATTAGAGAAGCTTACATCTTGCCATATCAAACCCAAATCCCAGCTAATCAAACGACTCCATTGATAAGAAAGACGGGTATTTAACCGTATCTCATCATTATCACGGGGGAGAGTTTCATAGTTCTCATCTTCATACATTAATGAGAGATCAAGTGTACAGGAGTTACAAAGGCCTTCGCTTTGGTAGCTTATTTCTATGCTGCTTCGCTCAAACACATCAACCTCTTCAAAGTCTGAAGAGTTTTCGCTTAGACCTTCATTATTGGTTCCCCGCGACGTATCTGTTAGTTCCTGCAGTACATCCAGGCTGAATAGTGATCGGCTGACTTTATAGTTAGCATTGGCTTTGAAGTATTGGCCATCGTAGTCATCATTAGTCCGCTTTGACTCGTTCATACCTGCAGTAATGGAATAAGAAAGCTTCGACAGGCTCGCCTGGTAATTTACGGTATACAGATAATACTCGTAATCAAACAGGTCGCTATCAAAGGTCACATCGTCATAACTGACTTGCAAACCCACACGGTCAATTTTACTTAAGGCACGCGTCCAGTTAATACGCCCGCCTATACGCCCAGAATCCTGGTTATCGGTATCTTCATATTTTATATCGGTGTAGCTGGGGCTAAAGGTAAGACTATCGACCGATGAAGGGCGCATTATAAAATCGACCCGGGCACTGGATATAGAGCGGTCTTCGCGATTATCTTCTACATCATTTAACGCTTTATTTTTGATCACATTTTTTCGAGAGTTTTCTAAAGTCCAGATAAGTTGCTGGTCAATCTGCTCATACACTACGCTGCCGGAGCCGTTCACCCGGGTCTCGTCATCAAAGCTATCTTGCTGATAGCTGGAACGAGCCGCGCTATAGCTGAGGTCCACTTTAACTTTTTCACCCTCATGCTCAGCATTCACCGACGCGGAAACCGTGCTTTTTAAATCGCTGCGTTTATTGTCTGGCGCCTTGGTCATATTGTCGCTGTGCTCAGCTTGCAGGCCGGCGGTAGCACTTAAATCCAAAGCAAAACTGGCGGAGCTAGCCGCCGCAGCGGCAAGAACAAGTGGTAGAGACTTAAGTGCGCAAATCAATGTGTCATTATTTGTCGACATGTTATTACCCTTTATCTTGTATTGAGGCGATCGAGTACGCCTCTTTTAATTATTAAACACCAGTCCGGCAAACTTCTCTTCACCAACGGCATCTACACCGGCCATTACCTGATTTGATGTCGCTTTACCAAAAGGCACAACCAACACCGCCAAATCTGCCACGCGCGATAAAATTCTCGCCAGGGATGAATCACTGACTGGCGGCACATCCAGAACCACAAATCGGTCTGGGTAGCGGTCTTTGACGGATTTAATTAACTCGAACATTCGAGGCGAAGAAAGTCTCTCTACTGAAGTATCATCACCGGCACCCGGGGGTATTACCCTTACGCGGGGAATACCTGCAGAATAAATAATGTCTTTTAAATCAAGACGGGTATCATCCAGGTAGTCCATCAAACCAACATCAAAACTGCCTTTGATTAACTCTTCGCTAAAAGAGTTTTCAAAATTGCAGTCAATATAAATAGCGGTTTTCTGCTCATCCAGCGCAAATGATGTGGCAAGATTCATAGAGACCAGACTGGAATCGGTTCCGGTACTTAGCGAGCTCACTAGCAATACACAGTTACTGCCGTGGGTTTTGTGTAATAATTTTGTTCTTAAATCCCTAAAAGCATTCAGCACTTCGCGCTGCGCCATACCCGGGTAAATAATTTTAAAAGCCGCCAGCTCATCCTGTGTCTTTAGGGCAATCTCTGACATACGGGCAATGTCATTTGTGTTTCTTCCATTCATCTCAGTAATCATAATTTTTTCCACCTGCAGCCAATGACACCAAGACGGCCAACTTATAGATAACCATTTAAACGCCCCCAAACCAAACCGGCATAAAGACCTGCGGCAACTAAACATACAAATGACAGCACCAGCATATCTACACGGACCAACCGGGCTGTTAATCTTGTGCGAATATGGGGAACTACAACTAACAATTCAACATTGGCGGGCAAGGAATCCGTCAACTGCGCCGGTGACCGCAACCTTGGATCGACCAATACATAAAATACGACGATACCAATGGCGGCCAATAAACCCACCAGAGGCGCTGCCAAAACAAAATGAATAAAGCGAATGCCCGAGGGATATAGTGGGTAGACTGCCGGTTCCTGAATTTTGAAATTTATCCCCTGGCCTTCAACATCCAGCGTCATTGACAAGCGCGCCTTTTCCTTTCGCCCCAGCATTTCTTCATAGATATCACGGGTCACATCATAATCGCGCACCAACTCGGCCAACTCCGCATCCTTTGAGGCAATTCTTTCAGCTCGAAGGTATTCTTCCTTTAGCATTCTCTGTACAGAAGCCAGGCGGTTCTTTTGACTACGTAAATCCACCTCAGCTTGTGCCTGCTGTTTTCTGAGCTCTTCATACAAAGGGTTTTCTACCGAATCTGAGCTTGAGCTACCCGAGCGATAGTCACTGCCCTTCATTGCATCGATAATTAGTTCTTGCGCAGAAATTTGCTGCTTGAGGGTAACAATGTCCGGGTAGGTTTCCTGGTAACTTAACCGCAATATATCCAGGCGTTCTTTCAGCAGGTTCAATCTGGCTTTTTCTTCATCCACTTTACTTTTTGCAGACAGATATTCGCTTTCGCTTTTCATCTGCTCACGCAGGGATTTCTCTCTGGCATCGGTTTCGCCAATGGTTAGCTTAAGTTCTTCGATCTGTAAGCGCAGCTGGTTAATTCTTGCTGATACTGAGCGCTCATCACCATCCAGGTTTTTAGATTTAAATTCTTTTAGCAGTTTTTCAGCCAGTAATAATTGACGCTTATAGGTGACTACTTGTTGCTCAATAAATTCATAGGCACTGCGGCTTTCCTGCCGTCTTTTCTCAGAGGTGTCGGTGATAAAGGAATCCACCACCGCATTTAACACATTGAAGGATGCATCCTGGTCTTGATTGGAATAGATGACTCTAAAGTAATTCTTGCCCTCATTTTTGATTTCAACGCTGTCCCTTAAGGCTGCAATCTGTCCTTCTTGCTCTTCAACCGTGGTCAAGGGGCCAATCATCCCCATATCGTTGGCAACTTTAAGCATGATCTTTCTGGTGTAGATTTGCTCTCTGGCCTGCTCTGAGCGGTCAATGGCTGTCACCTCGGCCCGGCCTTTCAACAGGGGCTGAATAATATTGGTGACATCCGCATAGAGCATTGCGCTGGTTTCGTAGCGCTCAGGCCAAAAAAAGCCCACACCTAAAACGGTGAAGGTAACAGCCAGGAGTACGCCAACAACCCAGTTTCGCCACTCTACCAATTCGCGAATGACGGCACTAAATAGCTCTGTAAAATAACTTGCTTCCATTTTTTTTGGTTTCCCGAGCTATTAAAACGACCGTTCTGGAACAGTTACGATATCTGATGGTACCAACATATAGTTCGTCTCTAATTTTCCATATTTAAGTATGTCATCGAGATTGATGTCATAGACTTTTATTTCTGACGACACCCTGCGATACAGTTTTGCCTCACTGGGTATAGCAAATTGATTAACGCCACCTGCCATGAGCACTAAGTCCAGCACGGTCATACCTTTTCTATAGGGAACGGATTGCGGGCTATTGACTGCACCGGTCACCCGGATGCGGGATTGAAAATCGGAGCTACTGGGGTTGGTAACGATCACGGTAACTTGAGGACTTTTAATATAAACCAGCAGTTCTTTGGCAATGGCTTCTGACAGTGACTCGGTGGTATTTCCGGCGGCCAAAACATCACCAATCAGTGACATTGATATCATCCCATCCGGCCTTACGGGCACGTCCAAAGACAACTTCTCATTACCCCATACATCCACTCTAATTTGATCACCGACACCAATCTTATAGGGCTCGCTACTATACTCCTGCACCATTACCGGCGACATTTGATACGTATTGCCCGATGAATTACAAGCCGCGATGAATACACATAGACCTAATAATAGAAGCAGCTTTGGTAGCCCTTCCACCATTAACGCCTTTTTGTCACTTTTCATAGGATTTACCCCTGACACTTTTATATGATTAAGCACTGTTAACGCACCCCCTTCCCAAGCAAAATTACTTCAACACTTTGCACGACAATAAGAACATCCAGCAAAACACTATGATTTTTCACATAATAAAGATCATAAACCAGCTTATTAGCGGCATCCTCGACAGAGGCACCATAGGGATATTTAAGTTGCGCCCATCCCATCAAGCCGGGCTTAACGCGGTGGCGCGCTTCATAATAAGGTAACTGCTTCGCCAAATCACCCACAAACTCTGGCCGTTCGGGTCTGGGGCCAACAAAGCTCATCTCGCCTTTTAATACATTGAATATTTGCGGCAGCTCATCCAGCCGAGTATTTCGGATAAAGGCGCCAATGCGGGTTACTCTTGCATCATTCTGCTGTGCCCATACAGCCTTGCCGTCTTGTTCTGCATTTTGGGTCATACTGCGAAATTTAACAATTTCAAACACTCGGCCATTAAAACCCACCCGCTGTTGTTTATAGAGCACAGGACGCCCGGTTTCCAGAAATACAGCGAGCATGGTCATCAACATAAGCGGCCAAACCAGTGCCAGCAACACTAACGATATGCCTATATCAAAGACTCGCTTGCCGCCATCCCGGGAACGGCTGTATCGAAAGCCATCACCAAAAACCATCCAGCCGGGATGAATTTCAGCCAATTCGATACGACCCAGTTCACGCTCATAAAATCCAACCAATGGCGTAATCCGAACGCCGTTTAACTTCCAGTCCAATAATTCATCGAGGGGGAAATACCCTCCCGAATCACGACGCCGGTCATCCAGAGCCACCACAATTTCATCAACATTGTGTTTTGAGACTAAATGCCCAATACCGCCGACAGAGTCCAACAACTGATGCTCGGGTACTTCAATGCTATTTCCGTCCGAGGGAATAAAACCCACAATATCAAAACCCACGGAAGCTTCTGCCCGAATGGATTCGATCATCTGCGCGGCCTTTTTTCCGGCACCCAGTACCAGTATTCTTCGACGCAATCGAACGGCATCAACGACAGAGTAAAATGCGTAGCGCACAGCCAGCACACTCGCAAGGGATAAGGCTACGGCGGTGAAAAGCGCCCCTTTCATCACACTCACACTGAATAAAATATAGCCAAGCAGCAACATCAAAATACCGCCTACCAGGCAAAAGCTGACCACACTGCGCACAGCCATTGCTGCAAAGTTCTCTTTAACACCTGTTTCATACACCCCCATAGAGAAGGTGCTTAGCAGCATGACGGAGGCATAGATAAGGGTAAAGCGGATAACCAGACCAAACTGGGCAGCCTCCAGGATAACAGCAGGCTGGGTGAGCACTATGCTCAAATAGGCACAGGCCGCCAGGATGGTAAACTCAATAGCTGCGAGCACAACGTAGGGCGACTGGATATAATGATTAAAAACTCTGATATGTGCCAATGCTACTAATTCCTTGATCTGGCCATGCCTTTGATCCGCATTAAAGGCAATGATTAAAAATGACACCAAGCAAAGGCAGTTAATGCCCTAACACTCCGTGTTCAGTAATTTTGGACTGATTATCAGTAAGTTCCAACTAATAACCTATCTAGTTTAATATAAGTTGGCGAGATTACGATGTCTGATTGCGAAAATTATGCCAATAACCAGTGATTGGCGACCAATGTCGGACACAGGGCATCAATGTACTGCTATTATTAGCGCGCAATAATTATGATGGATCCATTGAGATATACATTATGACAATACTAGTCACTGGAACCGCAGGTTTTATTGGCTGCGAAGTCGCTTTACAGCTGTTGCTTCGCGGCGAAACGGTTATCGGCATAGACAATGTTAATGACTATTATGACACCACACTTAAACGGGCAAGACTTGACCGGCTGACCCAGCACCCCAATTACCAGCACCGGGAATTTTGCCTGTCAGACTACGGCGCCCTTGAAGCCGTATTCAAGCAGCACACACCTGCTAAGGTCATTCACCTGGCGGCACAGGCTGGAGTGCGATATTCGATTACCAACCCGCACACTTATATCAGCTCAAATTTAGTGGGCTTTGCCAATATGCTGGAATGCTGCCGCCATTACGCCGTTGAACATCTGGTTTATGCCTCCAGCAGTTCAGTTTACGGCGCCAATACCAAACAGCCCTTCGCCATAGAACACGGCGCCGATCACCCGGTCAGCCTGTATGCGGCCACCAAAAAATCCAATGAATTAATGGCACACACTTACAGTCACCTTTATGACATACCCACCACAGGCCTGAGGTTTTTTACTGTGTACGGCCCCTGGGGGCGCCCGGATATGGCACCGATGATCTTTGCCAACAAGATTTCAAACGGCGAACCTATCGATGTATTTAATTACGGCAATCATCGACGCGACTTCACTTATATCGACGATATTGTTGAGGGTGTTATTCGCGTTATGGATAAAACCGCCGAAGGCAATGCAGACTGGAACAGCAATGAGCCTGACCCGGCATCATCCAAAGCACCTTATAGAATTTATAATATTGGCTGCAATGAGCCCGTTGAACTAATGAGGTTTATTGAATTGATGGAGCAGGCGCTGGGCAAAACTGCGATTAAAAATCTGCTGCCCATGCAGCCCGGGGATGTGCCTGATACTTATGCTGACGTCAGCTCATTAATCAGGGATATTAATTACCAGCCCAAAACTGATATTGAAACCGGGGTGGAACGCTTTGTCAGTTGGTACAAAGACTATTATCAAAAATAGTTGCAGGCCTGTGTAGCAGCCCGCAGCTATTTTTTATCCATCCGCCAAGAAGGCCAGTAGTTGCTCAGTCTTTTCTTGCATCAAAGCTGTGTTGTTACGGCTTTCAACATTTAATCGAACCACCGGCTCGGTGTTGGACATGCGCAAGTTAAAGCGCCAGTCGCCAAAACTCATACTTAGGCCATCGACACGCTCCACACTGTCTGCAGTTGCAGTGAAATGCGCTTCAACCCTGGCAATAGCCGCCGCAGGGTCATCAATCTTGCGATTAATCTCACCACTACATGGATAGGCTTTCATTCGCTCTGCGACCATTTCAGATAAGGGCATGTTTCGATTTGAAATCAACTGTGTCACCAACAACCAGGGAATCATACCGCTATCACAGTAGGCGAAATCCCTGAAATAATGGTGCGCACTCATCTCACCGCCATAAACTGCATTTTCAAGGCGCATGCGCTCCTTGATAAAAGCATGCCCTGTTTTACTTTCAACGGCAGCGCCACCGCTGGATTCAACAATATCGATAGTATTCCAGGTCAAACGCGGGTCGTGGACAATTTTTTCTCCACCGTTGCTTAGCAAAAAGGCCTCTGCCAATAGGCCAACCACATAGTAACCCTCAATAAACTCGCCATTTTCATCAAAGAAAAAACAGCGGTCAAAATCACCGTCCCAGGCAATACCCAAATCGGCATTATGCTCTTTGACGGCATCAATGGTGATTTGGCGATTTTCAACTAACAGCGGGTTAGGAACACCGTTAGGAAAGTTACCATCGGGGTTATGGTGCAGTTTAATAAATTCAAAAGGTAATTTAGCTTCAATGCGATCAATCACTGCGCCGGCGCCACCATTGCCCGCATTGACCACCACCTTAAGTGGTTTCAAGGTGCTGACATCGACATACGACAACAGGTGATCGATATAAGCCTCCGCTGAATCCAAAGGATAAAGCTGGCCTTTAGTCGCCACCTCAGCAAAATCATTAATTTCAGCTAACTTTTTAATATCAAATAAACCGGTATCACCGCTAATCGGTTTTGAACCTTCGCGAACAAACTTCATACCATTGTAATCTTTCGGGTTGTGGCTGGCCGTTACTGCAATACCACCATCCATCTCGGCATGAAAAGTGGCGAAGTAGATTTCTTCGGTGCCACACTGGCCAATATCATAAACATCGACACCAGAATCCATCAGGCCTTTAGAAACCGCTGCTTTTATTTCTTCGCTACTCAATCGAATATCGTGCCCCACTACCACTTTTTTTGGCGACACAACTTGTGCATAAGCACGGCCAATCGCGTAGGCGATATCCGCATTTAATTCATCGGGCACGCGGCCGCGAATATCGTAAGCTTTAAAACAGGTTAACTCGTTGGACATGTCGATCTATCTCTTAATTATTTTTATAGACATTTTCGTAAACGTAATTGGTCGCTTCAACAAAACCATCAACGCTACCGCAATCAAAACGATTACCTTCAAATTTATAGGCCATCACACAACCATTTTTGGCCTGGGTTAACAGCGCATCTGTAAGCTGTACTTCGCCGCCTTTTCCTGGTGGCGTATCTTTTAAGATATCAAAAATGTCCGGCGTTAAAATGTAGCGGCCGATAATCGCCAGGTTGGATGGCGCATCTTCAGGTTTGGGTTTTTCAACCATATCGTCAACACGGTATAGGCCATCTTTTAAAGCTTCACCGGCAATAACACCGTATTTTTCAGTTTGGTCTTTTGGTACTTCCTGAATCGCCACGATGCTGCAACGAAACTGTTTATACAGGTTGACCATCTGCGCTAAAACAGCATCGCCATTATTGATACATAAATCATCCGATAACACGACACCAAACGGCTCGTTACCTATCAGGGTTTCGCCAGTCAAGATAGCATGCCCCAGGCCTTTCATTTCTCGTTGGCGCGTCATGGTGAAAGTCGCCTGGTCGAGAACACCACGAATACTGGTTAAATAGCTTTCTTTGGCGCTACCAGCAATTTGGTGCTCCAGTTCATAGCTAATATCAAAGTGATCAGTAATGGCACGCTTGCCACGACCCGTCACAAAAGCCATTTGGTTCATGCCTGCAGCAATGGCTTCTTCAACTCCATATTGCACCAGTGGTTTATTAACCACAGGAAGCATTTCTTTGGGCATGGATTTAGTGGCTGGCAAAAAGCGTGTACCGTAACCCGCGACTGGAAATAAACATTTATTAATCATTATTATAAACCCTGTATAAAATTAACTTTCACTGCGACCATAGACATCTTCAAACCGAACAATATCATCTTCACCCAAATAACTACCACTTTGCACCTCAATCAACTCGAGGGGAATCACCCCCGTATTAGCCAGGCGGTGCTTGGTACCCAGAGGGATATAAGTCGATTGATCTTCGGATAAAATAGATTCTGTTTCACCGCAGGTAACCACTGCTGTGCCACTAACAACAATCCAATGCTCTGCGCGGTGGTGATGTAATTGCAGTGATAATTTTTGACCCGGGTTGACGATAATACGCTTAACCTGGAAACGGTCCGCAATCGCCAGGGACTCATAAGAACCCCAGGGGCGATACACCTTAGTATGTGTGTTAGCTTCGCTTCGACCTTCGGCTTTTAACGTATTAACAATGGCTTTTACATCCTGAACCTGATCCTTGTCGGCAACCAGTACTGCATCGGGAGTTTCAACTACGACGATATTATCAATACCCACTGTGGTCACTAAGCGGGAATTACTGTGCACATAACTATTTTTAGTATTATGCATCATGGTGTCACCCACGGTGACATTGTGGGCAGCGTCTTTATCACCCACTTCCCACAAACTGGACCAGGCACCCACATCACTCCAGCCACAGGACATGGGTACGACTACGCCTTTATCGGTTTTTTCCATCACCGCATAGTCGATGGAGTCACTGGGGCACTGGGCAAATTCATCAGCACCCAAGCGCACAAAATCAAGGTCATTATCGGCACTGTTAAAGGCAGCCTGGGCCGCCGACAGCATATCGGGAGCAAAGGCCTGCAACTCATCCAGGTAGGCCTGGGCACCAATCAGGAACATACCGCTATTCCAGTAGTAGTCACCACTATCAACATATTGCCGGGCAATATCTAAAGACGGCTTTTCAACAAATTCAGCAATGGCATAACTACCGGCAGACAATTCTGCATTGCGGCGGATATAGCCATAACCGGTTTCCGGGGACTCGGGCACAATGCCAAAAGTAACCAGCTTACCCTGTTTGGCTTCAGTCATACCCACTTCAACCGCCGCTGAAAATGCACTGACATCCCTAACAACATGGTCGGCGGGCATTACCAGCATCACACTATCGGCGCTTTGTTTGATGGCCTGTAAAGCCGCCACTGCAACCGCAGGCGCAGTATTCTTACCCATGGGTTCGAGAATAATGGCGTCGGGGTTGGCACCGATACCACGCATTTGCTCGGCTACGGTAAAGCGGTGTTCGTCATTACACACAATAATTGGCGCGCCGGCATTTAAGCTTTGGGTGCGCTCCATGGTTTGCTCCAGCAAACTTAAACTGCCAGCCAAAGGAAGAAATTGCTTTGGGTTAAGTTCTCTGGACAGTGGCCATAAGCGGCTACCAACGCCGCCGGATAACAATACGGGTATTAACATAATGTCCTCTATGACATGCTTTCATTAAAAATTATTACGACCAATTCCGCTATATTTAAAATCAATAGACTTCAAATAGTCAGGGTCATATTGATTGCGACCATCAAAGATAATGGCTTCATTCATTAACTCTTTCATTGCTTCAAAGTCAGGCTGGCGAAAACGCTTCCACTCCGTAACCAACACCAGAGCATCGGCTTGTTTTAATACGTCATATTGGAAATCCACTATCTGCAATTGGCCGTCAGCTAACCATTGCTGTGGAAATTCCCCGGCTGCTGTTGCTTTTGCCACGGGGTCAAAGGCACATACTTCGGCGCCAGCTTCAATCAGGGCGTTAATTAAAACAATGGAGGGCGCTTCACGCATATCATCGGTGCCCGGTTTAAAGGCCAGGCCCCAAACAGCGATGCGCTTGCCTTTTAAGTCACCGCTAAAATAGCTGGAAATGTTACTGAACAGCTTTTGTTTTTGTCTGTTGTTTCTATGCTCCACCGCTGCCAGTAGCGTGGGCTCAAAACCAGACTGCTCAGCGGTATGGACTAATGCTTTAACGTCTTTAGGGAAACAGGAACCACCGTAACCACAACCGGGGTAAATAAAAGAGTAGCCAATTCGGCTATCGGAGCCAATGCCTCTTCTTACATTCTCAACATCTACCTGTAGTTCATCACACAGGCCCGCCACCTCGTTCATAAATGAAATTTTTGTTGCCAGCATAGCGTTGGCCGCATATTTGGTCATTTCAGCATCCCGCACCCCCATAAACATCAGGCGGTCACTTGACCTTAGGTATGGGCTATATAACTCGGTCATTTTTTTGCGGGCTTGGTCGCTATTGGTTCCAACAATGACCCGGTCGGGGCGCATAAAGTCATTTACCGCTGCCCCTTCTTTCAAAAATTCAGGGTTGCTGACAACATCAAAGTCGATATCAACTCCCCTGGCGGCTAACTGTCGGGCGATTTCTTCGTTAACTTTATCAGCAGTTCCTACTGGCACGGTCGATTTATCAATAACCACGGCGTAGTGTTGTAAATGCTCGCCAATACTCTGGGCTACGGCCAGCACATACTGCAAATCGGCGGAACCGTCCTCACCCGGCGGGGTACCGACTGCAATAAAGATATATTCGGCATCTTTGATGGCATCGGCAATATCAGAACTAAAGCGCAATAAGCCCGCCTCAATACCGGCGCTAACCACCGTATCCAGACCCGGCTCAAAAATAGGGACTTCACCATTGCGCAGGCGATCCAGCTTGGCTTCATCAATGTCGATGCAGACCACATGGTTGCCCATCTCAGTGAAACAGGCACCAGTAACCAGGCCCACATAGCCTGTACCTATAACCGCAACTTTCAACTATATCCCCTTATGTCTCTATACCTCTACGTATAGCCGTTAAACGCTTAAATTTATTATCTTAACGACGGCACATGCTATATCAAGCCTTCCTATATTCCCAGTGCAATCAACACGTTAAATGTGGCAATTATTGGCTTGCGGGGCTGCCATAGATTACAATGCGCACTTTTCACTCATCCGTGCTTACAAAGTCCCCACATTGGAACATTTTATGTCTGCCCACAATCAAAACTCGTTCACCAAAGAAGAGCTAATGGCCTCTGGTAATGGCACTTTATTTGGTGAAGGCTTCGCCCAATTACCCTCTGACAACATGTTAATGATTGATAGAGTCCTAAATATGACCAAGGATGGAGGTCTGCACGGTAAAGGGGAAGTGATTGCCGAGCTTGATATTAACCCTGACCTTTGGTTTTTCGATTGCCACTTTAAAGGGGACCCGGTTATGCCCGGCTGCCTGGGACTGGATGCCATGTGGCAGCTGGTGGGCTTTTACCTAAGCTGGAGAGGTAATAAAGGTCGCGGCCGTGCGCTGGGCGCTGGCGAAATCAAATTTACCGGCCAGATTCTGCCGGACTCCAAAAAAGTCACCTATCATCTTGATTTTAAAAGAGTTATTGAGCGAAAGTTGATTATGGGTATTGCCGATGGCACCGTTGCTGTCGATGGCAAAGTCATCTATACCGCCAAAGACCTGCGGGTTGGTTTATTCCAGCCTGAGAATATGGCTTTTTAAGCCCAGACAGAACCCTATTTAACCGGGCGCCCACTAAAGCCGCCCAACCCTTGCACTACCCCTTGAAATACGAGGCAGTTATGAAAAGAGCAGTAATTACCGGACTAGGCATTGTATCTTGCATTGGTACGGGCAAAGAGGCCGTACTGGAGTCCCTGAAAGAAGGCAAATCAGGTATACAGTACCGTGAAGATTATAAAGAAGCGGGGCTGCGTAGCCATATTGCCGGCACCATTGATATTGATTTCAAAGAGTATATCGACCGCAAACAATTGCGTTTCATGGGCGATGCAGCCGCATATTCCTATATCTCGATGCAAGAGGCGGTGAAAGATTCCGGCCTGACCGAAGAGCAAGTCTCTAATCCTCGCACGGGTATTATCGCAGGCTCCGGCGGTGCATCATCAGCTAACCTGATCGCCTCAGCGGATATTCTGCGCGAAAAAGGCATTAAGCGTATTGGGCCCTATCGAGTTACCCAAACGATGGGCAGCACGGTATCAGCCTGTCTGGCGACTCCTTTTAAGATTAAGGGTGTTAACTACTCCATTTCTTCTGCCTGCGCCACTAGCGCCCACTGTATTGGCAATGCCCTGGAGCAGATCCAACTGGGTAAACAAGATGTGATTTTTGCCGGCGGCGGTGAAGAAGAGCACTGGACTTTGACCTGCTTGTTCGATGCCATGGGCGCATTATCCACTAAATATAATGACACCCCCGAAAAAGCCTCACGGGCTTACGATGCAGACCGCGATGGTTTTGTTATCTCGGGCGGTGCTGGCATGGTGGTGGTAGAAGAATATGAACACGCCAAAGCTCGCGGCGCGAAAATCTATGCGGAAGTGGTTGGCTATGGTGCCACCTCTGACGGCTACGATATGGTTGCCCCTAGCGGTGAAGGTGCGGTTCGCTGTATGGAACAGGCCCTGGCCACCGTTGACGGTCCACTGGATTATATTAACTCCCACGGCACCTCAACCCCCGCTGGTGATATCCAGGAACTAAAAGCTATTGTTGAAGCTTTTGGTGATAACTCACCCATGATCAGCTCTACCAAGTCACTAAGCGGTCACTCACTGGGCGCCACCGGTGTGCAGGAAGCGATTTACTCACTGTTGATGATGGAAAATAACTTTGTTTGTGCTTCCGCCAATATTGAGAATTTGGATCCGGAAGCGGCCAAGCTGAATATTGTGACTGAGCGTCAGGATGATGTAACTATCACCCGTGCTATGTCTAATAGCTTTGGTTTTGGTGGCACCAACGCCAGTGTGGTGTTCCAGAAAGTCGATAGCTAAAAAAGCGCGTCGTTCCCGCGAAGGCGGGAACCCAGACTGCATGCTTATGCTGTTATTTCCGCTAAAGCGGAAATCTACAGCGCTGGATTCCCGCCTTCGCGGGAATGACGGGATAAGGGGAATGATGGGGGCGCGCGTTTAGCCTAATAAATCAGCTAATAGGATAAGCTGCACATCATCGCCAGCGGCTACTGTCGTATTCGGCGGCAATACTACCAAGGCATTCGCCCAGCTGGCAGAAGCTAAAACACCTGAACTCTGGTTCGGATACAAGATCACCTCATCACCCTGCACCTTAGCCCGCAAATACTCCTGACGAGTACCAGCCTTACCCCAATCAAACCCGGCTTTAGCTTTAGTGATTACCGGAGCAACTTCAGTCTGCCCCTGATAGCGCAATAAATAAGGGCGAGCCAACAAAGCAAACGTTACAAAGACTGACGAAGGATTACCCGGCAGGCCAAAAAACGGGGTACCGTTAACCGAGCCAAAGGCTAAAGGCTTGCCAGGCTTAATATTTAACTTCCACAAGCCAAGCTCACCCAAAGACTCCACTGCCGCCTTAACATGATCTTCCTCACCAACGGAAACACCGCCGGAGGAAATAATAATATCCACTTTATCAGCCAGCGCCTGTAACTGCTGGCAGGTCAACTCAAAATCATCGGCGACAATACCGCCATCAATGACTTCATATCCCATTGCCGCTAACAATGCCGACAAAGTATATCGATTGGAATTATAAATCTGGCCTTCAGCCAATGGCGTGCCCGGCTCTACCAATTCGTCGCCGGTGGATAGCACCGCTACCTTTAATGGCCGAAACACCTCAACACGGGTAGCGCCAATAGACGCCAATAAACCAATATCCTGGGGCTGTAGTCGTTTGCCTTTGGCAATCACCACGCTGCCACAATGAATATCCTGCCCTTTAGGACGAATATTCTGGCCAGCTTTAATAGCTGCGATGATCTTAATGCCATCACCGACTGACTCGGTATTCTCCTGCATCACTACCGTATCGGCATTATCAGGAACCGCCGCACCGGTAAAAATTCGCGCTGCAGTTCCTGCTAGCAGAGGCCTGCCCATATGCCCGGCGGGAATACGCTGGCTAATGGCCAACTCACCACCGGCGGCCAGGTCACTATAACGAATCGCATAACCGTCCATTGCACTGTTATCGCAGGGCGGTACATCCACAGCTGATAATTGATCAGCAGCCAGTACACGGCCCAATGCCTGCAATAAAGGAACGGTTTCAGTTTCAGTAATAGGCGTTGCCGCCGCAAGGATGGATGCCAGGGCGTCTTCCACTGGCATTAGCGGCGTTCTGGTTTTAAGCCCGGCCTTAGGCATCCTTCTGCTCGGCGCGAGTTTTTAGCACACCTACAAAATTACAGGGGCGATAAGTACTATCCAACTGCTCGCGAATAATTTTACCCCAAGCTGTCTGGCAGGCACTGGTGGAACCCGGCATACAAAAAATCACCGTCTCATTGGCCAAACCGGCAATCGCCCGTGATTGAACCGTTGAAGTACCAATTTCGTCATAGGATAAATACCGGAACAACTCACCAAAACCCTCCACCGTTTTATCAAATAAAACGCTGACCGCCTCCGGCGTAGAATCACGGCCCGTAAAACCGGTACCACCAGTAATCAAAATAGCCTGCACATCCGCATTGGCAATCCACTGGGAAATCACCGCCCGGATTAAATAAATATCATCAATCACAATCTGCTTGTCAGACAAGCGGTGACCTTCCTGCAACAGACTGTCGACCAAATACTGGCCAGAGGTATCGTTTTCCTCTGTGCGAGTATCAGAAACGGTCAGCACGGCTACGCCCAGACTTTGTCTCTCACTTCCGGTACTAACGCTCATCACTTGTTTCCTCGGTTGATTGTTGCTGAAAGATTGCCTTCACGGCGGGCACTACGAAGGTTCGCCAGGGCAGCTGCTTAATACCAAAGGTATTGAGCAGTTTTTCACAGTTCAATAAGGGACGGGGCCAATCGGTATTTGCTATATCTACAGGCTCCAACTTTAATGAATGGTCATAAGCCTCCGCGTATTGGGAAGCTACAGCCAGCACCGTTTCGGCAAACTGATATTCATTGACCGGGTCAGAGCTGCAATAGTGATAAGTACCCCAACTGTCACAACCACAACTTAGCTGGTCAATAATGGCTGATACTACTCGCGCCAGGTCCTGGGCATGCATCGGGCAACTGCTGGCGCCATTGCTCAGGCTTAAGGTTGCACCCGATTTGAACTGGCGAATTAAGGTGGTCACTAAATTATCACCCACTGCACTAAACAACGGACCAATACGTAAAATAATATGACTGCTACAACTTCCTCTTAATAACTCTTCCATACGGGATAGCAAGCCACCAACCTGGCTGGCGGGCACAACCTCGTCAGTCTCGCGATAACGACCACCATCACTGCCATCAAAAACCTGGCTATTGGATAACTGTAGGATGGGAATAGCGGCCTGCTCACAGGCCTGGGCCAACAAGGCCAGGGAGGCGACTAATTCTTCATCCGCCAAATGCTGCTCAAGGCACTCAAGGCTAAGGGCATTGACTACCACGGAAATATCACCGGGAATGGTTAAGGGCGGGTTTTGTACATCAACAAGCCCCTCGTGCTTGAGCCACTCCAGACCTACAGACTCATACTCCCGACCACGAATATCCAACTGCGCTTCCAGCGCATCGCGAATCTGGTGATCCAGAGCAATGATCAGAACTTTCACTGTAACTACCGTCTACTTAAAAGATCCTAAAATGGGATGTCGTCGTCAAAATCATCAAAGTTGCCTGCGGGAGCAGCTTGCGGTTGCTGCTGAGGCTGTTGCTGTTGTTGCGGAGGTTGTTGTTGAGATTGCTGCTGAGATTGCTGCTGGGGCTGCTGATAACCACCCTGCTGGCCACCCATATCCTGTCTTGAATCCAGCATCTGCATTTCGCGGGCTACTATATCCGTAGCATAACGGTCAGCGCCGGTTTGCTTATCCTGGTATTTGCGAGTGCGCAAAGAACCCTCGATATAAACCTTTGAACCTTTGCGCAGATATTGCGCAGCGATTTCAGCCAGGCGACCGTTAAAGGTCACACGATGCCACTCGGTACGCTCTTGCTGCTGGCCGGTTTGTTTGTCTTTCCAGCTCTCAGAGGTGGCGACACTGATATTGGTTAAACTACCGCCATCAGGGAAGGTACGCGTTTCAGGCTCATTACCCAAATTACCCACCAGAATCACTTTGTTTATGCCACGTGCCATGGAACTCTCCAACAATACAATCAATTTAGTTATGCCCTGAACTATACCGCGACAGATCCAATCTGACCAGCCATGAGCTCAAACCAACACCATAAAAAATAAACCACTCTTGCTTTGCCTAAGACAAGCCCAGAGACTTATAATGCTCTGTTTGCAGTAGTGATCCGCGAGCGGGTCAAACGGGTATAGTAAGACATGGATACAATTCTTGTTCGGGGCGCACGCACCCACAATCTCAAAAATATTGACCTGGATATTCCCCGCGATAAGTTGGTGGTGATTACCGGCTTGTCCGGTTCAGGAAAATCTTCACTCGCTTTCGATACGCTCTATGCAGAAGGTCAGCGACGCTATGTAGAATCACTATCCACCTATGCCCGCCAGTTTTTATCGATGATGGAAAAGCCGGATATTGATCATATCGAAGGCCTTTCACCGGCAATTTCTATTGAGCAAAAATCCACATCTCACAATCCACGTTCAACCGTCGGTACGATCACCGAAATATACGATTACCTGCGTTTATTATTTGCCCGTGTCGGCGAACCCCGCTGCCCCGACCACGACGCCAAGCTAGAAGCCCAAACTATCAGTCAAATGGTTGATGCCGTATTGGCCTTACCCGAAGGCACCAAGCTAATGCTGCTGGCCCCCATTGTTAAAGAACGCAAAGGGGAACATGTGCATGTCTTCGACCAATTGCGCGCCAATGGTTTTGTCAGGGCCAGAATCGACGGCAATGTCTACGACCTGGATGAAGTGCCGGAACTGGAAAAAAATAAAAAGCACACCATCGAAGCGGTGGTCGATCGTTTTAAGGTGCGTGATGATTTACAAATTCGTCTGGCCGAATCCTTTGAAACCGCCATCGAGCTAACCAGTGGTACTGCCACCATCAGTTATATGGATGGCAACAAAGACGATATCGTCTTCTCCGCCTTATTTGCCTGTCCTGTCTGTGGCTATAGTATTAGCGAACTGGAACCCCGGCTATTTTCATTTAACAACCCCGCCGGCGCTTGCAGTAGCTGTGACGGTTTGGGTGTTAAACAATTCTTCGACAAAGACCGCTTAGTCCATCACCCGGATGCCAGTCTGGCAGAGGGTGCCATTCGCGGCTGGGATCGTCGCAGCGTGTATTATTTCCATATGCTGAAATCCCTGGCGGAGCATTATGATTTTGATATCGATACGCCCTTTGAAAAACTCAGCAAGAAAAACCAAAAAGTTATTTTGCAAGGTTCCGGTAAAGAAGAAATTAGCTTTAGCTATATCAATGACCGTGGCGATATGTACCAGCGCACCCATACCTTTGAGGGTATTATTCCGAATATGGAGCGGCGCTACCGAGATACTGAATCACAATCAGTCCGCGAAGACCTGGCGAAGTTTTTAAGTACACAATCCTGTCCAGATTGTGATGGCACCCGTTTAAAGCGAGAAGCGCGGCATGTTTTTATTAAAAACCGCGACCTGCCCTCAATTGTTGCCATGCCGGTGGGGGAAGCCAGGGATTATTTCGAAAAATTAAAACTCCCCGGTCGCAAGGGAAAAATTGCCGATAAAATTTTAAAAGAACTACGCGACCGCTTTACTTTTCTGGTTGATGTTGGCTTAAATTATTTAACCCTAAACCGCAGTGCAGAAACCCTCTCAGGCGGTGAAGCACAACGTATTCGCCTGGCCAGCCAGATTGGCGCAGGTTTGGTAGGCGTTATGTATATTCTTGACGAACCCTCTATAGGTTTACATCAGCGGGACAATGAACGCCTATTAAAAACCTTGATCCACCTGCGCGATCTGGGCAATACCGTACTGGTTGTTGAACACGATGAAGAAGCCATTCGCCTGGCCGACCATATTATCGATATCGGCCCCGGCGCAGGCGTCCACGGTGGCGAAGTTGTCGCCCAGGGTGTTTACAAGGATATTATTAAATCCAAAAAATCCCTGACCGGCCAATACCTTTCAGGCAAAAAAGAAATTGTCATCCCCGAAGAACGCACCCCCAACGATGAAGAAAAACAACTGGTCTTACAAGGTGCCAACGGTAATAACCTGCAAGACGTTACACTGGAAATCCCTATTGGTTTAATGACCTGTGTAACGGGCGTTTCTGGCTCAGGCAAATCAACACTGATTAATGGCACGCTTTACCCGATTGCCGCTACCGAACTTAATGGCGCCACCACATTAACTCCGGCTCCGTTTAAAGAAATCACTGGCTTGGATCAAGTTGATAAATG
>JAAELM010000272.1 GCA_024226635.1 Oceanicoccus sp.
AGGACACTTAAAATATTACTTTACGATTTGATGGTTCATGTCGGGCAGGTCTGGAGCAACAAAAAATGGACATCCGATTTGAGCACCTTGTTATAAATCAATTTACTCATTAACTTTTGTTAATTGCACATCGTCAACCGTCATCCGCCAAACACCTTTTTCTTCGTGTGGTGGTTCAGATACATCAAATGCAGTTGTTAGAAATGAAACTCCAACGACGAAGTCGTCTCCGATAAATTCCTTGAGCGGACCATTAACGGATGTCGTTGCTCCATCTTTCAATCGTTTATATGCGACTGACCCATCCTCGAGAATTAATAACGCCATTTCCTTACTTTGCCAATCGCCTGCGTAATGAAGTTTATTTTCAGGTAAAGGCTCTGCACAAGCCGTCAGCAAGAATGCGACGACAAACACCGGTAGATGTTTATTCAATAGCACTATCCTTATGCGCGTTCTAACCAAAACATACATTGCATCTATACTACCGACTAATTACAGCATCCATCTCGATATACTCCAATTCTGTATCAGGACGCCAAATCACTCTTTGAGCTTCATTTTCAGAGCAGGTTACAGTAGCAATCATGCCATCTGGAAGTTCCGTCCAGCTTATACTCGCTTTTGGATGAAAAGCAGGTTTTTTATTGGAAGGTCTAATAAATATTTCATGCTGCAATTTGGCCATGCTCTTTATATTTACTTCTGGTCGCCCCATTTCCTCATAAATAGCATCTACTACCTGCTTATAAGACTCCAGACCTTCTTCCAGACAGTCTGCATATACTTCATTAATAGAAAAAATTAGAAAAACAACAAAAACAAGTTTATTTATATTCATCTCACGACCTCTATGATAAACGATTTCTTACAAATAACTTTAGCGGGGAAAAACAGTTATTGAAATATGATTAATAATATCTATTGTTAGAGTGTAGCTGATTCAGGGACAATTGCTTCCCAATCTCATATTTCCTGGCATGCGTCTGGATCATATAAAGAGCAGCCGGTTATGTTCTATTTGTAACAGATAGCTCCCCTTCCAAAAGTTTGAGCCTCTCCTCAAATTGGGTGTATTTAATCGTTTACGCTAAGTAACCGCGAATGTTCCTTGAGTTCCTTGTTAGTCATGTTTGCCATCTTTTCACATCGAGCTTTCTCTTTACCACTAATTTATTTTATTCACCTGTGGATTGGCGTTTGCAATTGACCACCTTGAATAAAGTTATTCAATAACTTACGACGCTAATTGGCGTCAAAACCATCTGCCAATCAACAGGTCCTGCTCCACTTCGAATCTCGCAGAGACTTATGACAAAAGCCAGGCACTAAAAAAGGGAGTCAAATGACTCCCTTTTTTTCAAACGTTTTTACTCGCTTAGAGTAAGATGCCGCCATATTGAACGAAGAACGGCGCGAATACCAGGCTAAGAATTGCAGATAGCTTGATCAGGATGTTCAGTGAAGGACCTGAAGTGTCTTTCATCGGATCACCAACAGTATCACCAACA
Organism: Oceanicoccus sp.; assembly: GCA_024226635.1. GTDB lineage: Bacteria > Pseudomonadota > Gammaproteobacteria > Pseudomonadales > Dasaniaceae > Oceanicoccus. The sequence continues at coordinate 1,512 of JAAELM010000272.1, forward strand.
ACAGCTGCAGTGTGCTCATCAGAGCCCTTACCACCGTGGTTACCTGCTTCGATATATTTCTTGGCGTTGTCCCATGCTCCACCACTGTTGGATGAGGCGATGGCCAGTACGCCACCAGCAACCAGCGAACCAATCAACATAGCCGCAACTGCTTCAACACCAAACAGGAAGCCCACAACAATGGGTGAACCCATAATTAGAACGCCGGGAGCGATCATTTCTTTTAGCGCTGCCTGCGTTGATATGGCCACACACTTCGCATAATCAGGAGTACCCGTGCCTTCCATGATGCCCGGAATAGTCTTGAACTGATGACGCACTTCTTCAATCATCGCAAATGCCGCAGCACCTACCGACTTCATGGTCATAGCAGAGAACAGGAATGGCAGAACTGCACCAATGAAGAGGAAAGTGAAGACCAGGGGCTCCAGTAAGCTCATAGAAATCGGCTCACCGCGCAAAGTTTCGGCGATAGTGATAAAGGCCGCGAACAAGGCTAGTGAAGTCAATATCGCAGCACCGATCGCAAAACCTTTACCAATGGCCGCAGTAGTATTACCAGCCGAGTCTAATATGTCAGTTCTACGTCGAACTTCTGATTCCAGGCCTACCATCTCCGCAATACCACCGGCGTTGTCGGCAACCGGCCCATAAGCATCGATAGTCAGGGTTAGCACGAGGCTTCCCAACATACCCAAAGAGGCGATTGCGATGCCGTACATACCCGCAAGCTCCCAGGAGATGAAGATGCTTACCGCAATTGCCAGGTAGGGAAGTACGGTGCTCTTATAACCTAAGGCGAGGCCGTAGATGATATTAGTAGCAACACCAGTCTCACAGGACTTGGCGACTTCCTGAACGGGGGCAAATTTTTCGGAGGTGTAGTAACCGGTTAATAAACCAACCGCCAGGCCCGACACCAGGCCGGCCAGGAAGCAGAAGTAAACGCCTACATTCGTATAACCCACACCGTTTAACTCGAAGTTTTCCGGGATCAGAGCAACTGTAAAGAAGTACATAACCACTGCCATGATGGCGCTTGAGATGATTAGCAGCTTCATTAAAGCAGGAGCAACATCGTTTTCAGTCTTTACGCCAACCAATAGCTTAGTGAGCAGGGCTATTGGAATACCTACAGCACTGATCAAAATTGGGAACAGCAATGCATCCGGGTTACCGGCAAAAACTACCGCACTTATAACCATTGCAGCACAGGTGCTTTCTGCACAAGAACCGAAAAGGTCAGCGCCCATACCAGCAACATCACCCACGTTGTCGCCAACGTTGTCTGCGATCACGGCAGGGTTACGGGGATCATCCTC
>JAAELM010000273.1 GCA_024226635.1 Oceanicoccus sp.
AGAATAACGGGGCCAATGGCTCTATCCAGTACAATGTCGCAACCCAAATAACCTAAATTAGTCATTTCATAGCAGCTTGCTGCCAGCTCTAAAATAGCCTGCCACTGCGGGATTTGTAATTCGGAAAAAGCTTTGCCGGTATCGGGGTGTTGTTTCAGTGGACGGTTATGTTGTACCGCAGTAATGCTTTTTCCGGTTAATAAATCCAGTCCCACACCAATAGCTCCTTGATGCAAATTAGCACGGCCATCGGATGAGTGAGTGGAACACCTCAACATAGCCATAACCGGGAAACCTTTGAAAATAATAATGCGGATATCTGGCACGCCTTCATAGGTGTAGCCGGTAAAAGCCGGGTCGTAGTCAATTAAGGCTTCTATCATCACCCGATCGGGCTTGCCACCCAGACTGTAAAGGCCGCTAAGAATATTATTAATATGGCGGCGAATATCTGAGAGTTCTAATTTGCGGCCATTGGACTTTACATAGTAATCGAAGTCCCGACCGGTAATTACTAATATGCCTTTTCCGCCGCTGCCGCGAGTGGGTTTGATCACAAACTTTTCACGTTGGCTGATTAGTTGTTTAAGTTGCCGTAGTTGCCATTGGCTTTCTATCACTCCTAGCAACTCTGGTACAGCGATACCTTTTTTCTGTGCTGCCTGCTTGGTATTAAGTTTGTCATCTACCAGTGGGTAGAGATGGCGGCAATTGTGGCGGGCAATATAATGAATATTGCGGCTATTCATGCCAAGCACACCTCTTTGCAATAATTGTTTCGGGCTAATAAACCAGCTCATTGCATTCTCATGTGACAAAAGCGCAACAACTCAGATAAACGAAAGCCGGTGTAATGCCCAAGAATAATAATCAAACCGAGCAGCACCAGTAATGATTCAGGAAAGTTAAACATCCAGTGTTCAATATAGTGATTGGTCATTACCAGATAGCATAAAATAGCGACTAACAGGCTACCGCTGGTTTGTACCAGTACTTCTATAGGCCCATCGTCTTCCCATAAGATCGACATATGCTCAATGGTCCAGGCAATAATAATCATCGGGAAAAAGGTAATGGTCAGGGCTTGCTCTACGCCTAGTTTATAACTGACGATGCTTATCATCGACATCATAGCCACAACAATGACCACCACGGCGGCAATCCGTGAGACCAATAATAAATCCAGCCGGCTTAAATAAGATCTAACCCATAAACCCACCGCTAGAATTAACAGAAAAATAGCCACACCATTGATTAAACTGGTTTGCACAAAAGCGATAGCTAATAGCACCGGCATAAAGGTGCCCGCTGTGCGGATGCCGATAACCAAACGCATAAAAATAACAACCAGGGCGCCGACAGGGACCAACAAAATAAATTTAAAAATACTTTGCTGCTCTATTGGCAGGCTGTAAATCGAGTAATCGAGAAGGGCAACTTGTTCGCTACCCATCTCTTTTAGGGCGACATCCCTGGCGGGTACATTATTAGTCAGGATGGAGAACCTAACGCGGGAGCGACTGCCTCCCTCTACATCCAGCAATGATTTATCGCCACGCTGCCAAATCAGAAAGTTTTTCGGCAATCCGCGGGCTGCGGTTTTTGGGTCAAAAACCAGCCATTGCTCACCATCAAAAATTTCTAACAATACAACCGGGGTCAGTCTACTGCGGTCATCTTCCAGATAAATACCACGAATAATATGGGCTGGAATATCTGCAGTGGCCAGCAGGTCGAGTGATAGCTGGGTGGTTGTTTGGTTGCTGAGGCTATTACGAATTAACAGATTTTCTTTGTTGTTGGGATCATTGACAGCTTTTAATAACTGTCCGACAAAGCTTTCGTTGTCTGAGGATTTTTGCCAGCTTTCAGCGATAATATTAGCGGCGGCCTCGCGCAGTGAGGCCCGTCGGGTGCCAGACCAGTCTGGTCGTTCTATCGTCGTGGAGAGCTCTAACGGTTCCAGAGTGCTGTTGTCTTCGGTTTGATAGACATCGAGTTTATAGTAGAGAGTTTGCTTGCCGTTGGCACGGCGCTTGGTCCAGGTAGCTCGACCATGGCCGTCAGTATTTTCTACGGTAAAGCCGTAACCAGAGGAACTGAATATTTCATCAAGAATTTCCATATTGGCCTGGCTTTTGGGGAGGGCCATAGAAGCTTTGACCGCATCACCCCTGGCAGTAAATTCCACCTTGGCCTCAATCGTCCATACAGTTTGGTATTCACCGGGGGTAATCGGCAGACTAAGCACCTGGCTTTTATAGGCTACTAGCCCAGCCCCCAGCAGAATAAAAAACAAACCTAAACAATAAACCTGGGCTCTGGGGGACATAATAAGCCTTAGCGCTGACGGGAGGGAATGGTGAACTTGGTACTGACATCGACCATAGCTCGGTCACGTAAAAAATTCCTGCCTACTAAAAGCGGGTAAAGGTATGCGCTGCGGTCTGCTAATGAGGCATCTGTTGGCTCTTCTATAGCGCCAAGCTTTAAACTGATTTCAACAATGGGCCGACGTTGAGATTCACCAGAATGCTGTTTGATATTAACATAGCGCTTCACCGGTTTTTCCAGGGTAACCACTTTACCCGCAACCTCTGTAGGTACCGAAAACCGAACCCATGAGGCACCATCTCTTTCAAAAAACACCAATGCCTGTGCATTGAGTGATGTTAAGCCGGCACCCGTATCGATTCTTGCTTTTAAGCGGGTATTGCCGGGTAGCAGGGTGACATTCTCCACTCGGCCAATCACTAATAAATCATTGATAATTTTCGCTTTGGAGGCTCCCGCTGTTGGCGTTCTCGAGGCGGTAGCCGCAGCGGGGCAAACAGGTGTTTTTGCAATGGTCTCATCGGGTTGCCGAACGACCAGGTCTGCACACTCACAACGGGTGTCAGCTATAACAGTTTCAGTATGCGGTGTTATCAAGGATTGGCAAGCGGCCAGGATCAATAAGGTGCAGATCAAGCCGATGCGTTTTATGGATGCAGTCACGGTCAAAACAATACCCGGATAGTATGTAAAGCAATAATAACGGATAACCATCGGTGAGCAATAGGTGCTGGTTCAAAATATCTATGTTTGCCGAAGTATTTATAGTGTGTGTTTATAGTATGTACTTATAGTATGGTTATGGTCTTCAATGACCCTCTGGCCCGATAATTTTGGAGTAAAGGCTTGGCAGAACTATTAACCTTAGAAGATAGCGAGGTTCATATTTGGTGTACAGATATTAGCCAGGTAAGCTCGGCCTTATTGCCATCCTATCTCGAGTTGATGTCGGATCAGGAAATAGAGCGCAATGGACGCTATCGATTTGAGCATCTGCGCGCCGCTGACAAAATTACCCGGGCCCTGGCCAGAACGGTACTATCGCGCTACGCCGATATTGACCCTGCCGATTGGTCATTTACCCAAGGTGAGCATGGTAAGCCTGAAGTGAGTAACCCGGGTATCAAGCTACGTTTTAATCTTAGCCATACTTCTCATATGGTTGCCTGTGTTGTAACACGGTGTCACGACATAGGTCTGGATATTGAGAATATCGAACGTGACAATGATGTGTTGGCGATTGCTGATCGCTATTTCTCCAAGCCGGAATTAAATCAGTTATTTTCTTTGCCTGCTGACCAACAGCAAGATCGTTTTTTTGATTACTGGACTTTAAAAGAAGCTTATATGAAAGCTGATGGTCGCGGTATTAGTCTGGGTTTAGGTAATTTCAGTTTTGAGATTGCTGATACTATTTCAATTAGTTTTTCAGAAAAAATACCACAAGATGCCGCTGCCTGGCGCTTTCAATTATTTCACCCTAACGATACTCATCGTATGGCAGTAGCTATTCGTACGGGGGCAGATAACCAGCAGGAACTGGTAGTGCGCCACTTCGAAACCATTCCCTTGCAGTTGCCATAAAAATTACATAGAACTATCACCGGCTTGTAACTTTCATTTTTTGTGGTGGCCCCTCTGGTAATGGTGATGATGGTATTCAGCTAACCGAACTGGGTACGGGTTTGATTACAGCCAGGTTACGACGTGTTAGTGCTATTGATAATGCCAAGTACGGAATAATAGGGGTTTTAATGAAAAAGTTGTTTTTCACCAGATTGGCCAGTATAGCGGCACTAACTACAGGGCTTGCAGCCCACGCCGCCAATGAGCTGGCCATCCAGACTAATCTATCGCAGGAAGATAATCGCAGCTATTCCATTATTGTTGACGGTAAAACTGAATCAGTACCGGCCAGTGGTGTTGTAACGTTTGATCTTGTTACCGGTGAATATGAGGTTCAGTTGCTAGCTGACGGTGCGCCATTGCATCAGTTTTATAGTGGCAAAAAAACTATGTCATTCCCGCGCAGGCGGGAATCCAGACTGCATGTTTATGCTGTTATTTCCGCCATGGCGGAAATCTACAGCACTGGATTCCCGCCTTCGCGGGAATGACGACATTCAACATTCCGCAGTCATTCCCGCAGAGGCGGGAATCCAGTCTACGATAATGCAGTCGTATATCTGCTTGTTTTTTTAAACTCT
>JAAELM010000274.1 GCA_024226635.1 Oceanicoccus sp.
CATTTAGTCCCAACAAGGTCGATATTAGCCAGCTAAACATCAGGGAAACCCCATACCCCGTCACGTAACCGAGACGGTCTACTTCGTCCGGCATAACATAGGATGTCACAACACCGGGATCGTTTAACAGGAACAGGCAGAGAATACGCCGTTTCAAGCTGTGCCCGTCAAAATGGTAGGTCATTGCCATGCCCAGCAAGATATTGCGTGAACTTACCAGCGCGACGGATAAGGCGATGGTGCCGTAGGGCATGGGTGACTGCCAGAATTCAAGCGCTACAAACTGCCCGGACGCAGTAAAAGAACTGGCGCTCATTAACAGTGCCTGCCACTGCGTTAAGCCAACGGCCGAGGCGGCAATGCCGAACATCACCCCGAACAAAAAGGTTGAAATAAAATAATCCGCTGACGAACGAATGCCCAGCAGCGCGCTTTTATAGGCTGACATCAATCGTACTTACCTTGGGTTTGAACAGGGATAACATATTCGTAAACACGGTTGCAGTAAGGCGTCAGGGAGTTTAGCGGATAGGCTAAATCAGCTGCAATGAATAGTCACCCCTCAGGGACAAAAACTTCAATGCAAGGTGGGGGCAAATTTAATTGACGAGATATTCATCTATTCCAATGCCATTGTGCAAAATCTGTTTACACTGATTACTATTATTGCGGTGATCCCTGCTCACAGACGGTTCATCTCGAAAGAGCAAACGAAGGAAATGAAAAAGACCCACGTAGCTGGATAAGGTAACTACCGACTGGTCTGAGTTGCCCGAAAACGCGTAAAAGCAATTCCGCTCAGAATGATCGCAAGTGCAAACAGGCTGCTTAACTCAAGTGGTTCTGAAAGTATAAATGCGCCGGAAAAGAACGCCACAACAGGTATCATATAATTGATAGTGGCCAGAAAAGTAGGCCCCGCCCGTTCTATCACGGCAAACAGTATCAGCGTAGCAATGGCGGTAGGCCCGATACCCAACCATATTACCGAGTACAATGAGTAATCACTAATTTGCGCGGTCATCGGTGGCGCTTTTATCAGCCAGAGGGGCAGCATAACGATACTGGCGGCAATAAGCACACCTGCCGCCCCGACAGTGGGATCAAATTTTGGGAGCCGCCTTACAAGAATCGTGTTGACAGCATAGCTTGCGGCGGCCAGAAAAATCGCAATGCCACCCAGCACGGCCTGACCACCCCCTTCGAACACCGGGCCGAGTAACAGGGTAATGCCGCCCAGACCCAGCATAAATCCGATCATTTTGTAACGATTGAGATCTTCGCCCTGAATAAAATAGTGTGCTAATAACATCGTTATTAGCGGCATAATGGCCATAATCATGCCGGCAATACCCGAATTTACCG
>JAAELM010000275.1 GCA_024226635.1 Oceanicoccus sp.
AGTGCTGTAGATTTCCGCTTTGGCGGAAATAACAGCATAAGCATGCAGGCTGGATTCCCGCCTGCGCGGGAATGACGGAGTGTAGGATTAATCCCGCCGTAATTTATCCGAAACCGCAATCGGTGTCATACAATTAAAGATTACGATATAAGATGAAATAACAAAGGTGATAATGGCTGTGGCCTGAATCAGGTGGGAGGCTTCTTTGCCAATTAGTGAAGCTCCGGTGGCTACATAAGCAATCAATAACGAGAACTCACTGATTTGCCCCAACCGAAAACCGATATCCCAGGCCAGTGGTTTTCTCTCGCTAACATTGCGTAACAGGCCGTAATAGATAACTGGTTTTAAACCAATAATTAATAGGGCCAAAATAGCAGCTGGTAATAAAATACTACCCAGCAAGCTTAAGTCAAAACGTGCACCCAGCGAGAAAAAGAACAGTACTAAAAAGAAATCTCTCAACGGTTTCAAGTTGACCGCTATATATTGTGATATTGGGCTGGTTGCCAAAGAAATACCGGCGATAAACGCGCCAATTTCAGCGGATAGCCCAACCATATGAGCGGCTTCTGCCATTCCTAAACACCAGCCAATGGCGAGTAGAAAAATATACTCATGAAAACGGTCAAAAGTTTGAATCAGTTTTAGCAAAATATATTTAACAAAACCGATCGCAAACAAAATAAACAAGGGTAGGGCGATAACGGTTTTACCTAGTAGCATTAAATCAAATTCACCGACGTCGCCGCTGAGTAAAATTAACAGCACAAAGATAGCGATAACATCTTGAATTAATAATAGGCCAATCATCATCTCGCCCATATGGCGGTGATGGAGTACGGTGGTGGGTAATAATTTGATACCAATAATAGTACTGGAAAACATCATTGCCGCGCCGACAATAACCGATTCCGTATGGGTGAAGCTAAAGCTCCAGGCTACCCCATAGCCAATAGCTGCAAAAGCAACAGAGCTGATCATGGCCACCCAGGATGCTTTTTTCATAGTGGAGATCAAGGCTTGGGGTTGCATATCCAGGCCAAGCAAAAACAATAAGAAAATAATACCGAAATGAGCGATATCAGATAATAATTTTAAGTCGGTCACATAGCCCATACCATAGGGGCCGATTAATGCACCTAAAGCGATATAAGCAATTAACATGGGTTGGCGGGTATAGAGGGCAACCGAGGCAAGCACGGCGGCACCTGAGAATATCAGGAAAAAAGCAAAGGTAATGCTGTTGGGGTCCATGATGATTGTTAGCCAATTATTGTCTTTACAGGATTATTACGTTAAACCAATAAAAAGGCCACTTAATAGTGACCTCTTTAATCTGTCATTTCCGCGTAGGCGGGAATCCAGTGGTTTTGGATGTACTCTGGGTTCCCGCCTTCGCGGGAACGACTAACGTCTTTTAAACAAAGGCTCTGGCTGGTCAATCGCAGCCTGGTAAGCGTCACTAAAATCAGCAAAGCTATCCAGGGCTTTATCAAGGTCAACACCATCGAGGGCAAAGGCATTAAAGCCACAGCGATTAAGAAAGTACAATTGGTCGCGAATAAATTCACCAATAGCCCTGACTTCGCCTTGGTAATTATGTTGCTGGCGCAGTTCACGGCCATAGGTAAAGCCGCGACCATCGGCAAAGGCCGGGAAGTTAATGGCAACAACGTCAAAGTTATCAAGGCTGTCGGCAATCAGCTGTGGCGATTCATCGCTGTTCAACCAAACTCCTAATTGACCGCGCTGGGCCAAAGTATCTTTCTGTCCGTTCCATAAAGATAGCGGAACAATAACAGCACCTTCAGGAACTTCAGTGGCTTGCGCATCCAGAACTTGCCAGTTGTCATCGGTAACAGCACCGTCTTTAATAATTTTATTTGGCATAGACTTTCTCCTTAAACGGATCAATGCCGACACGTCGATAAGTGTCGAGGAAACTTTCTTCTTCAGTGCGTAGAGTTACATAAATATCGAGAATTTTTTCGACAACATCAGGAACGTCAGCAGAAGAGAAAGAAGGGCCAAGGATTTTTGCTAGCGAGGCATCTTTATCCTGGCTACCACCCAATGAAATTTGGAAAAACTCCTGGCCTTTTTTATCCACACCCAATATACCAATATGGCCAATATGGTGGTGACCACAGGCATTCATACAGCCCGATATATTCAGGTCAATAGGACCTAAGTCATAGAGATAATCCAAATCATCAAATTTGCGTTGAATAGCTTCGGATACAGGTAGCGACTTGGCATTAGCCAAGGCGCAGAAATCACCGCCGGGGCAGCAAATCATATCGGTCAGGTAGTTAATATTTGCTGTCGCAAAATTCTGTGCCTGGGCCTGCTCGAAAACCGCTAGCAGTTGATCTTTACGCACATGGGCCAAAATCAGGTTTTGCTGATGACTGGCACGAATTTCACCGAAAGAGAACTGGTCTGCCATATCGGCAACCGCTTCCATTTGCTGGTCGGTTAAATCTCCAGGGGCATAACCTGTAGCTTTTAGCGATAAGGTAACCATCGCATAACCAGGTGCTTGATGGGCATCGACATTGCGCTTTAACCAGTTAGCAAAGGCTGGGTTCTGCGCAGCTTGTTCCGCAAGGGAAGCTTCGGCAGCATTATCATCAATGCTGGCGTAATCCGGTGAATGGAAAAAGGACTTGGCTCGATCAAATTCGGCTTCCGTTAAAGTAGAAGGGCCGTCTTTGATGGTTGCCCACTCTTGCTCAACTTTTTCGCGGAAGGCTTCAATACCCATAGCGCGAACCAAAATCTTGATTCTGGCTTTGTATTTGTTATCGCGGCGACCAAGCTGGTTATAGACCCGCAAGATGGCTTCCAGATAAGTGATTAAATGTTGCTTGGGTAAGAAATCAACAATCTCGGTAGCAATCACCGGAGTCCGGCCCAGACCGCCACCAACTAATACGCGGAAACCAGTTTCGCCTTCAGCGTTATGAACGACCTCAATACCGATATCATGCATTTGTGTTGCAGCGCGATCAGCCTCAGAAGCACACACGGCGATTTTAAATTTACGGGGTAAAAAGGCAAATTCAGGGTGGAAGGTAGACCACTCGCGGATAATCTCACAGTAAGGGCGTGGATCTTCCAGCTCATCGGCAGCAGCACCGGCAAATTGGTCGGTGGTGGTGTTGCGGATACAGTTGCCACTGGTTTGGATAGCATGCATCTGTACTGAGGCCAGTTCTTCCAGGATATCGGGTACTTCTTCCAGCTTGGGCCAGTTTAACTGCAGATTCTGGCGGGTACTGAAATGGCCATAGCCTTTGTCATAGTGGCGGCTGATGTGGGCCAGTTTACGCATCTGGGTGCTGTTGAAGGTGCCGTAAGGAATAGCAATACGCAACATAGGGGCTAAACGCTGCACATACAGGCCGTTTTGCAGGCGTAAGGGCAGGAATTGCTCATCGGTGATTTCACCGGCCAGGTAACGCTCTGTCTGGCCGCGATACTGGTTTACCCGTTCGTCTACCAAGCGCTGATCGTGTTCGTCGTATATATACATTGGAGCCTTGCTGTAATTAGGTTAAAAGCTGTAATCGGTTAAAAATGACGCGGGATTGTACTAAATTTGATGCCGTTGGGCGAGATAAGTTTCTGTAATTGCTTGCTATATTGGGTTTGAAGCACAGTCATTCCCACCATCGCGGGAATGACTGGTGTAGGCGATCAAATCCCCCCTTTTGATTTAAAGAGATACTGCTATAATGCCGCCCAGAAAAAATACCCCCAACTAGTAATACCTGATGAGGAACAAGCAGTATGTCAGATCAAGAGAAGCATAATGATGGCCTAAACGATGCCTTTGCAGCCACCGCAGTGATTGCCCTTGTAGTCGGTACCGTTGTATTTTGGTTGAGTGGAATGCCCATTTAACGGTCGATATAAGGCGCTCGATTGGGCGCCTTGGTCACACTTCTAATGCCTGGCGATCATGGGTTATAGGTCATAGTCCAACACAGGTGATAACCAGCGTTCCAGTTCCTTTTCTGTCATTCCCTTACGTTCTGCCAGGCTATCTACTTGGTCTTTACTGATTTTGCCCGTAGCAAAATAACTGGACTCAGGGTGAGAGTAGTAAAAACCACTGACAGCAGCAGCTGGTGTCATGGCGTAATGTTCGGTGAGTTCAACACCGATATTCTCTTCTGCGGATAACAGCTTAAATAGAGTACCTTTTTCAGTATGGTCGGGGCAGGCAGGATAGCCAGGTGCAGGACGAATACCGTGGTAACGCTCTTTAATCAATTCTTCATTGCTTAGCGCTTCGTCGCCAGCATAGCCCCAGATCTCTTTACGAACTCGTAAGTGCATATGTTCAGCAAAAGATTCCGCCAGACGGTCAGCCAGCGCTTTTACCATAATCGCACTGTAATCATCATCCGCTGCTTCATATTGCCGGGCTAATTCTTCCGCGCCAATACCTGCGGTAACAACAAAGCCACCAATATAGTCCTCAAGGCCTGTACTCTTGGGTGCAATAAAGTCAGCCAGGCTGAAATTCGGCTTGCGATTAGGCTTGGCAGTTTGTTGGCGAATATGGTGCAGGGTGGTGGGTTGATCATCACCAGTAAGCACCTCGATATCATCGCTATTGACTTGGTTAGCTGGCCAGAAACCAATAACCGCTTTAGCGGTCAATAATTTCTCGTCGATCAGTTTTTTCAGCATCTTCTGCGCATCATCAAATAAGGTGCGAGCCGCTTCACCAACCACTTTATCATCGAGAATTTTTGGGTATTTACCCGCTAAATCCCAGCTGATAAAAAACGGCGTCCAATCAATAGTGTCTACTAGATCCGCTAGCGGATAGTCATCAAAAACCCTGGTGCCCAGAAAGCTGGGTTTTGGTGGTGTGTAATTATCCCACTCAATTTTTGGCGCATTCGCTTTTGCCGCTTCATAAGTTAGAGGCTTGGCTTTAGGCTGACGGTTTTTAACCCGCTCACGTACTACAGCATATTCCTCTTTGCGTTCCTGCCAAAAACTTTCATACAGCTTTTCGCTGAGCAGAGCACTGGCCACCGACACACTTCGAGAAGCATCGGGAACATAGATAATAGGGGCCTGATCATACTGCGGTTCAATTTTAACCGCAGTATGCGCTTTAGAGGTGGTGGCACCACCGATCATTAAGGGGATTGAAAAGCCCTGGTCCTTCATTTCCCTGGCGACATGAACCATTTCATCCAGCGAAGGGGTAATCAAGCCACTAAGACCAATAATGTCGGCATTTTCTTCTTTGGCGACGCGAAGGATTTCATCGCAGGCAACCATTACCCCAAGGTCAACCACCTCATAGTTATTACACTGCAAGACAACACCCACAATATTTTTACCAATATCGTGTACGTCACCTTTAACGGTGGCCATAATAATTTTACCATTGCTGGTGGCGCCATCATTTTTTTCTTCTTCGATAAAAGGCTGTAAGTGCGCTACCGCTTGCTTCATAACGCGGGCACTTTTTACCACCTGCGGTAAAAACATTTTACCGTCACCGAATAAATCACCAACGACATTCATGCCGTCCATCAAGGGGCCTTCAATCACCTCGATAGGGCGCTCGGCATTAACGCGGGCTTCTTCGGCGTCTTCAATAATATAGGTGGTGATACCTTTAACCAGGGCGTGCTCAATACGTTTTTCAACGGGGTAGTCACGCCACTCAAGGTTTTCAACTTGCTTCTTAGCGCCATCACCAGCGTAATCACCGGCAATATCCAGCAATCTTTCGGTGCTATCGTCGCGGCGGTTTAGAATTACATCTTCAACGGCTTCTTTAAGTTCGGCAGGCAAGTCGTCATACACGGCAAGCTGGCCGGCATTGACAATACCCATATCCAAACCGGCTTTGATTGCGTGATATAAAAACACCGAGTGAATCGCTTCGCGTACCGGGTTATTACCGCGAAAAGAGAACGATACGTTACTAACGCCACCAGAAATCATCGCATGGGGTAAGTTCTCTTTAATAAAGCGGCAGGCTTCAATAAAATCCACGGCATAGTTGTTGTGCTCTTCGATACCGGTAGCCACTGCAAAAATATTCGGGTCGAAAATAATATCCTGTGGCGGTAGGCCTACAACATCGACCAGTATTTTATAAGAGCGCTCGCAGATTTCATTTTTACGGGCGAGCGTATCCGCCTGACCTTCTTCATCAAAGGCCATAACGACAACGGCAGCGCCATAGTCCAGACATAGCTGGGCTTTTTCAATAAACTCCGCTTCGCCTTCTTTAAGGCTGATGGAGTTCACCACGGCTTTACCTTGAATGCACTTTAAGCCTGACTCAATAATTTCCCATTTAGAGGAATCGACCATAATGGGTACGCGAGAAATATCCGGCTCGGAAGCAATCAGGTTTAAAAACGTCACCATGGCTTTTTCAGCATCTAACATGCCTTCATCCATATTGATGTCGATAATCTGCGCGCCGTTTTCAACTTGCTCGCGGGCTACATCAAGGGCGGTATCGTAGTCACCATCAATAATAAGACGTTTAAACTTTGCTGAACCGGTAACGTTACAACGCTCACCGACGTTTACAAACAAAGAGTCTGCGCTAATGGTAAATGGCTCTAAGCCACTTAAACGACAGGCAGGAGAGGGCGTGCGTAATTCTCTGGGTTTGGAATCCAGTGCAATGGTTGCAATAGCTTTAATATGGTCGGGGGTAGTACCGCAGCAACCACCGACCAAATTTAAAAAGCCACGATCAGCAAAACCTTTTAAATCTTGCTGCATATCTTCTGGTGTTTCATCGTACTCACCAAAAGCGTTAGGCAGGCCGGCATTAAAGTGACCGCTGAAATAACAGTCAGCCGCGTTAGCTAACTCCTCAACAAAGGGGCGTATTTCTTTAAAACGACGACCACAGTTGGTCCCCACAATTAATGGCTTGGCGTGGGCGATAGCATTCCAAAAAGCTTCAGGGCTTTGTCCTGATAATACGCGGCCACTAATATCGGGGAAGGTCACCGAAATCATAATGGGTAATTCAATCCCTAAATCTCTAAAGCAACGCTTAACGGCATAGATAGCAGCTTTAGCATTGAGCGTATCAAAAATGGTTTCGATCATAATTAGATCGACATCGCCTTCGATTAAACCTTTAGTGGACTGGTAATAATCATCGGCCAGTTGATCGAAGTTAATATTACGCGCACCGGGGTCGTTAACGTCGGGGGATATGGAAGCAGTCCTCGGGGTTGGCCCAAGTACTCCGGCCACAAACCGTGGTTTATTCGGTGTTGTTTCGGTGGCTTTATCGGCGGCAGCGCGGGCAACCTTGGCTGCTTCTACATTAATCTCATAGGCATAGTCTTCAAGTTTGTAGTCACCCTGGGCTACACGGGTGGCGTTGAAGCTATTGGTTTCAATAATATCGGCGCCTGAATCCAGGTAGGCGGTATGAATTTCTTCAATGATATGCGGTTGGGTTATCGAGAGTAGGTCGTTATTGCCCTTAATATCCACATCATAATTAGCCAGTCGATCACCTCGATAATCTGCTTCTTCAAGCCCGTAGGATTGAATCATGCTGCCCATGGCCCCATCTATAATTAAGATGCGGTCTTTCAGGGCCTGCTTGAGGTTGGCAATGCGTGTGTCTCTTGCTGTCATGTGGAGCCTGTTCGCTAAAAGTCTGTAAGCCCTTATAAATTAAAGGGATTCTGGCAGTGAATAGTTAATTAACTTACTTAGTTGCTTCTCTATACCCCTGCAATCACAGTATAATAGCTGACTAACTTGCTTATAAAAGTCAGCCGGGGTGCGGAAAGGCCGCATCTTAAACTATATTGAAATATTTTGATATAGTTTTTTGGGGCGTTGGATTAAAGAAATCATTGAGTCAGAGGCTTATCGCTCATGTCAGAAGTAGCCGAACAGGCAGCAACAGAATTAAAGATGACTATCACCGAGTCGGCCCAGGATTATCTGGCTGAGTTATTGGAAGGTCAGGAAGACGATGTATTGGGTATTCGCATGTTTGTTAATGCCCCCGGTACACCAACAGCAGAGACTTGTATTGCCTATTGTCGGGAGGCCGACCTGGATGAAGAAGATACTCTGGTTAGCTTTGAAAAGTTCACAGCAAGGTTTGAAGCTCGCAGCATTCCATTTCTTGAGGATGCCTTTGTTGATTACGCCAAAGACCGTATGGGTGGCCAATTAACGATTAAGGCTCCCAATGCCAAGCTACCTAAGGTTAATGCTGATAGCCCGATAGAAGATCGTATTAACTATGTGCTGTTTAATGAAGTAAACCCTTCACTGGCTGCCCATGGTGGGGAAGTATCCCTGTTGGAAGTCACTGACGAAAATATTGCCATATTGCAGTTCGGTGGCGGTTGCCAGGGTTGTGGCATGGTGGAATCCACGCTAAAAGATGGTGTTGAAAAGAACTTGTTAGAACAGGTTCCCGAGCTAAGTGCAGTGATGGATATGACCGACCATACGGACCGTTCACACGCTTATTTCAAGTAATTGATTGCGGTTATATTCCAAGGGCTGCCAATATCGCGGCCTTTTTTTAACATTCCCAACAATCTCTTCCCTGTTCCTGTCTCTAAGGTACTGATTTTTCAGTATTTACCTTGTAGAAAAAAAATGTATAAAGTGATTGACGGGCCTAATAAAGTGGTTACAATCTACGCAGCTTGAAAATACGGCTTGTTTTATGTTCAATCATTACGATGCTCCATCTGCAGTAGTTCGTCCTGTTCTTCATAATCAACACCAAATTTCCCAGCTAGATTGCTCTGCATGCCTCCGTGTGTATGGGCTAAATATTGAATGTTAAAATTAGCTAATAGCTAAATGTAAAATAGGATTAAGATATGTCTAATCAAACTACTGGCACTGTTAAGTGGTTCAACGAAAGCAAAGGTTTTGGTTTTATCGAGCAAGAGTCTGGCCCTGATGTGTTTG
>JAAELM010000276.1 GCA_024226635.1 Oceanicoccus sp.
AACGGCCAAAAAAGCCACACGATAGGCTTTTGGGTAAACTTCGACAGCACCGGCAAGCAAAAGCTACTTGAGCTAAACGGGACAGGCAATTTTCGCCTGGTGACATCTGATGGAGATCTATTTCTGGTGACAGCTGGGGGGCGGCACAGAATCGGGAGACTTCCTACTAAGCAATGGGTGCACATTTTTCTGGAATGGAAACCGGAATCAAAAGAAACCGTGGTCTATGCCAATGGCCAGGAATATTTGAAGATGCGTCATGCATCAGTGACTACCTCCCCTCAGGCCTTAAAAGCTTATACTTTTGATGGTACAATTCGCGATCTACGCCTTTATGATTATGCTTTGTCACCAGCACAGAGGCAAGCAGTCCTAAAAAACGGTGCCAACCCAAATCTCAAGCTAAAGGTCGGTGCTGATACCTTCACACCAGTTTATTATTTCGCCAGATAGTATGCTCAATAAGGGCTGATGGTCGCCGTCCCGCTCAGGTAAACAACCCACCACGT
>JAAELM010000277.1 GCA_024226635.1 Oceanicoccus sp.
AGGGGGGAATGCTGCCGGGGCGATGGGAGCCAATGGTGAATATTATGTAACTGGTTCCAGCAACAATCTTTATCAGGTTAATTTAAATACACTCGTGGCAACTGAAATTGGAAACACGGGTTTTAGTATGGCTGATATTGCTGTTAACCCTACTGACGGTCAACTTTATGGTTGGAGAGATGGCGATGGGCCATTATATAAGATTGACCCGACTAATGCCAATCTTACAATTATTGGCTCTACGGATACTCGTTGGGTTGTGTTTGGGGCTTTATATTTTAATGCCCAGGGAGAGATTATTGCTTATGGGAATGATGCAAATATTACAACGAGTAGTCAAGAAACTCTGGTCAAAATTGATCCGGCTACTGGAGTAGTGAATGTTTTAGGCACAGGTCCTGAAACAGGTATAAACGACGGTTGCTCCTGTGCCTTTGGCATTGAAATGACCAAAGCGGCTGCTCCTACGACAGTTAATGCAGGCGGGGTATTTACATATACCTTTACCGTTTTCAACCGCACCGGCGGCGCACTGACCAATATCACTTTCAACGATGTGCTAACCGATGGCTTTTTGTGGAATACAGAGCCGGAAAATGAAACGGGTCTGACTTTGGGTGCGACTTCCATCATCGGTACA
>JAAELM010000278.1 GCA_024226635.1 Oceanicoccus sp.
AAATTGAATCTATTTATAGATTCAGTGATTTAAGTAAAACACTTATGTCAGATTGAATAATCTAAAAACTATTTGCTTATTTATAAGTAATATTTTTATGGAGAGTTTGATCCTGGCTCAGAGTGAACGCTGGCGGCGTGCTTAACACATGCAAGTCGAACGAGAACGGATTTTAGCTTGCTAAAATTGTCAGCTAAGTGGCGCACGGGTGAGTAATATATAGGTAACGTGCCCTAGAGAAGAGGATAACATTTGGAAACGAATGCTAATACTCTATATGCCTTTAAGTCATAAGACTGCAAGGGAAATATTTATAGCTTTGGGATTGGCCTGTACGGTATCAGCTTGTTGGTGAGGTAATGGCTCACCAAGGCAATGACACCTAACTGGTTTGAGAGGATGATCAGTCACACTGGAACTGAGACACGGTCCAGACTCCTACGGGAGGCAGCAGTGGGGAATATTGCACAATGGACGAAAGTCTGATGCAGCAACGCCGCGTGGAGGATGACACATTTCGGTGCGTAAACTCCTTTTATATAGGAAGATAATGACGGTACTATATGAATAAGCGCCGGCTAACTCCGTGCCAGCAGCCGCGGTAATACGGAGGGCGCAAGCGTTACTCGGAATCACTGGGCGTAAAGAGCGTGTAGGCGGGTTAATAAGTCAGAAGTGAAATCCAATAGCTCAACTATTGAACTGCTTTTGAAACTGTTAACCTAGAATATGGGAGAGGTAGATGGAATTTCTGGTGTAGGGGTAAAATCCGTAGAGATCAGAAGGAATACCGATTGCGAAGGCGATCTACTGGAACATTATTGACGCTGAGACGCGAAAGCGTGGGGAGCAAACAGGATTAGATACCCTGGTAGTCCACGCCGTAAACGATGAACACTAGGTGCTGCGGGTATTGACCCCTGCGGTGCCGTAGCTAACGCGTTAAGTGTTCCGCCTGGGGAGTACGGCCGCAAG
>JAAELM010000279.1 GCA_024226635.1 Oceanicoccus sp.
CTACTTACTTGGGTAAGGCTTTAGGTGCTGATGGTGACAGAGCAGGGAAAAGAACCCCGCGAGTTGCTAAGAATGGTCGTCAAGCTTTACCGTAGACAATAAAAGATAGCCTGGCATTTGCTGGGTTATTTTGTTTTAAGGGTTTAAATTATGAGTAACAGAACAGACGCACAAGCAGGGATTGACGCACAGAAAGCCAAACAAGGTTTAAGAGATAGTATTGGCCCTATCAGCCAAGCCAATGAAACATTAGAGCCGTTATTGAATGGCGCTGTAATGATTGATGAATTGAACGAATTACTAAACACTTATGCGAGTGTTGGTTATACACAAAAGCAAGCCAATGGCACAAACGTACCGTTAACGATTAACGGTTTGACTGGTACAGGTAACGAAGATTTAACGCCACCTGATAACCCGCAACCATTAACGGGCGGTGATTATAAAGGGTTCATTAAAATTACGCAGTTCGACGAGATAGACGTTGGCGGCTCTTTAACCGTATCTAACGGTGAAATTATCATAGCTGATAGCGGCAAATATTATGTTAGTCACGCATGGCTGGACATATCGTGCACAGCAAACGGCAATAACATTGGGTTTATTTTCGGTATTGAACGCGCTGGGCAATATGTTTTTAGTCAAAG
>JAAELM010000280.1 GCA_024226635.1 Oceanicoccus sp.
ATAGAGCGCGCGTTTTCAGGATATGCAGTTAACAAAACAATTTAGCTGACGCAAAAAGCCGCGCCGCTGATTTTAGCGTTGTGCGACACGAAGTCGCTTAAATATATGCTTTTATTAACTTTTAACCTGATATTCTACCATCAGTACCCTACTCGGAAATGCGATGCTGGCAACAGCGGGGTGTGAAGCTTCGAGGACAATGTAACCTTATCCTTTTTGGATAGTCATCGAATTGAGAGAGGAGATGGCGACTACTATCACCAAAGTGGTCGGGAGCTAGGGCAGGGTGATATGGCTAACATATGTGAACCATTGCAGCGTCGTCAGCTAAAACAGGCAAAAGGTGCTGATATTATGCCTGAACCAAAAGGTGTACGGACAGGAACAGGGGCTAACGTTTTCCCTGTCGTAGATGTTGTTCCGTCGGCGTATGGATGGGGCCTAAGTCACTTGTATGGTATTTATGCGGAACGTGTTAAGCCTGTATTTCTCCCGGTATTTACAGGGAAAGCGAACCG
>JAAELM010000281.1 GCA_024226635.1 Oceanicoccus sp.
AGCGAGGATAAGATAGAAGCCAAGATTAGCCTGGGCATTATCTCCTATTTCATTAGCACCAAACAGGATCGAACCCGTGGCGTAATAATGGATGACAATACCAGCCAGGAGACAAACACCACCACTTATATGTACCAACAGATAGCGGAAGCCGGCACTAATTGCTGCTGTCCCGCCTTGAATAAAAACCAGATAGGCCGAGGCGAAAGCCATGATTTCCCAAAAGATGAACAGAGTGAAATAGTCACCGGCAAAAACCACACCCAGCGCACTGCCTACATAGAGGTAAGCCGCCATGTGTTCACCGGGGTTTTTGACTTGCAAGGCATAGAGGGTGCCAATAAATCCCATCAATGCAAAAACATAGGCAAACAAAATACTGAGTTTGTCCACCTGTCCCAGAATCAACTCTTGTCCCATTAAACTGACGTGACCAAATTCACCCACTGTAAGCATCACTACGGCAATCAATGACAGCAACGGGATTAACAGTAGATAAGCCTGGCGCACCCTGCCTTTGAGCAGCGGAATCAAAAACACACCTAATAGATAGGGTGCCGCCGGGTGCAGCCACTCAATCATAATAATCCTCCCGCCGCATAATCTTGCATTGGTGACCGATGAACTTGGAGACAAAAATGATTAAAAAGCAGGCAATAAAACCGTAAAAGGCACCCCAACCCGGTAACCTCTCCCAAAAGTGTTCGACATGTTCCCTGTGTACCAGAAAGTCAGCCACCACCGTCAGTGCCAGGACAATAAAAAAGAGCCGTTTACGAATTTCTTTAAAACGAGGTTCACCAAAAAAATTGACTAATCGCTGGATCACTTGATCACCTCCTGTGCCAATGCCAGAAAATAATCCGGGTAGATACCCAATAGCAGTGACAACAATGCCGTAATTACCAGAGCAGCCGCCATCATTGGAATTTCCTTTATAGGCTCAGCATCAGTTCCTGCCGGGGGGGGATGTTCCTTCTCAAAAAAAGCCTTATAGCTCACAGGTAAAAAATAAGCCGCGTTCAATACAGCGCTCACCAGCAATACCAACAGAAAGACTAACTCTTGCGCCTCTACCGACCCAACCACCAAATACCATTTACTAATAAAACCCGCAGCGGGTGGAATACCAATCATACTTAAGGAGGCAATGAAAAACGCTCCCATAGTCCAGGGCATATGACGACCAATGCCCGCCAATTCACTGATGCGCCTGCGTTTACATGCGCAATATATGGAGCCTGCGCAAAAGAACAGTGTGATCTTGGAAAAGGCGTGCCCTGCAATATGGACAATGCCGCCCACCATTGCACTGGGTGTTAATAGTGCGGCACCCAGAATAATGTATGAGAGTTGGCTTACAGTGGAATAAGCCAACCTGGCTTTGAGATCATCTCGTGTTAAAGCATATATCGATGCCGTGATGATGGTGAAAGAAACCAGATATGCCGTAGCAATACCCAAGCCCAAATCTCCCATCATTTTAATACCGAAGACATGAAAGATCACCCGCAGCACACAAAACACGCCCATCTTTACCACCGCTACAGCATGTAACAAACCGCTCACCGGTGTAGGTGCTACCATCGCCGCTGGCAGCCAGGCATGTAGAGGCATAATACCGGCTTTGGCAAAGCCTGCGAGATAGCAAAAATAGAGCAAGGTCAGCACCAATGGTGATGCTGTCACATCATTCAACATTCCCTGAGATTGAAAATCAAGGTTACCCGTTAAATGGTAAGTCAAGGCCAGGGCTATTAATAAAAAGCTCTTTGATGTGCCCACCAGATAAACAATATACTTACGGCTACCATCCCAGGCCGCATCATCTTCATGATGATAAACCAGCGGATAAGTGATAAGACTTAGAATTTCATAATACAATACCAGGGTGAATAGATTGGCTGCAAAGGCACCACCCACCGCGGCAGAAAGGCTAACGGCAAAACAAGCAAAGAAACGCGTCTGTGCATGTTCATTGAGACTGCGCATATAACCAATAGAGTAAATAGCAGCAAAGATCCACAAGAGCGATGAAGTTGTAGCAAACACCATCCCCAGAGGATCCACACGAAAAGCAAAGTCGACCCCCGGTAATACGGTAAACAAAGAATACTCAATTACTTTCCCTTGCAACACCAAAGGCGCCATAGAGATAACAAGAAGGAACTTGATCAGCGCAGCTATCAGTGTCGTGGCTTCCCTCAGATTGGGCTTCTTGTGCAAAACAAGAATAAGCGCCGCCGCTATCAGAGAGACTAAAAAGGCAAGTACTGGCTTAATAGAAATCAGGGTTTCCATAGTCTCATCCTTTCATGATCCTGAGCTCATCAATTTTCAATGTGGCTTTATGTCTCATCAATGCAATAACAATGGCCAGTGCCACGGCAACTTCAGCAGCAGTAATAGTGATAACAAAGATAGCGAAAATTTGTCCACCCAGGTTGCCAAGAAAATAAGAAAAGGCCACCAAATTAATATTCACAGCACTCAACATTAACTCCAGACACATCAACACAATCAATACATTGCGCCGACACAATGCACCGCAAAGACCGATGATAAAAAGTATCGCACTGAGGCTGATATACCAGGAGAGAGGTACCATTAAATATCATCCTTGCGGGCGAGATAAATAGCACCGACCAAAGCTACCAGCAGAACAATAGAGACAACTTCGAAGGGCAGCAAATATTGAGTAAACATCAGGATACCCAATTCCCTGACACTGCCTGATGGTGGCTCAACTGGCGGGGTCATGTTACTGATCAGGGGACTACTGAAGATTGCGCCGAGTAAAATAAATCCAAGCAGCAATGGAATCAGGGTCGATAACCAACCCCTGTCTGGCAAGAAGCGTTCAAGCGTTGCCTGGCGTATCTCCAGCATCATAAAGACGAAAACAAATAGCACCATGATGGCACCAACATATACAAACACTTGCACTACAGCCAAAAAAGGTGACCGCAGCAATACATAGATGGCCGCAATCTGTACAAAGCAAGCCATCAAAGCGACGGCACTGTGAATCGGATTTTTTGCAATCACCACCCAACCCGCCGACACTACGGCGACTATGGCAAAGAGGAGGAAGAAAGCTTGTTCCATCGATCCTATCCTTTATTATTAGTTATTAAGATCTTTCTGTTTTGGTTACGATAGAGTGTCATTGGATTTTATCTATCTTTCCCTTGAACCGATGACTCTATTTTATCCTTTTGCCGATGTATGTTGCGCCACCAATGGTAACCCGCCTTTTCCTTAGCTTCCACTCGGGCATTATCATCTGGAAAAAACTGTGCAGACACCACGCAACCACCCTGCTCAGTTTTACCTTTCGCATTAAGCAATTCATCACAACCCACTTGTAAGTCTTGTGACCGGTAAGCCGCATATTCAAAGGTACTGCCCAGCGCAATCGCCTCTTCAGGACAGGCATCTTCACAAAGTCCACAAAAAAGACAACGCGCCAAATTAACTTCATAAACCAGAGGTCGTCGTTTGCCCTGTTCATTTTCATGAGGGACCACGGTGATACAATTAGTTGGACAAATTTTGGAACACAATTCACAGGCAACACACTTGTTTTCACCATTCTCATCTCGACGCAACACGTGATGTCCACGATAACGAGGATACGGCATCCATTTCTCTTTATCCGGGTACTGCATGGTGACAGTCCTGGAAAACATGTACTTCATGGTCAATGCCAGGCCACCTATCAAATCCAGGAAAAAGACAATCCCTATCCAGGGATGCTTTTGTTCCAAACGTTGCAGAGCATTTTTAGAAATCATATTACTTATCATCCAGGATCAAAAAATAAAGATCCCCGTTAACAAAATATTAAATAGTGAGAGTGGTAACAAAACCTTCCAGCCAATATTCATCAATTGGTCATAACGATAACGGGGAAAGGTAAAACGAAACCACATGAAAATGTAAATAAATAAACCTACCTTGAGAGCAAACCAAATCGGTGCGGGCAAGGGAATCAAAACACCATGCCAACCACCAAAAAAGAGCAGCACACACAGTATCGAAATTGTCAGCATCACCAGATATTCACTGAGCATGAAAAAAGAAAAACGCATGCCACTGTACTCTGTGTGGAAACCCGCACCCAAATCACCTTCCGCTTCCGCTAAATCAAAAGGTATCCGCTGTGCTTCTGCCAATCCCGCCACAAAAAAGATAAAAAAGCCCAGGGGTTGATAAACAATAAACCAGATATCTTGTTGGGCATTAACAATATCCAACAGGCTCATCGAGTGGCTCAACATAATTACGCCAATAACGGAAAAGCCCATAGGAATTTCATAACTGATAAGCTGGGCACAGGTTCGTAAACTACCAAGCAAGGCATATTTACTGTTGGATGCCCAACCACCAAAAATGACACCGTAAATCTCCAATCCAGCCACCGCGAGTATGTACAGCAACCCCACATTCATATCAGAAATATAGAGACTGATTTCATACCCCATTACCGAAACACTTTCACCAAAAGGAATGGCTACAAAGACGGCGAAGGGTGGTACCAGTGAAACCAAAGGTGCCATTTTAAAGAGCAAACGATCAGCTTGATCAGGGATAATATCCTCTTTGGTTAACAGCTTTAAACCATCTGCCACGGGTTGCAATAAACCATGCCAGCCCACTCGCATCGGACCCAGACGCTGTTGAATATGTCCGGCAATCTTTCTTTCCATCCATGTGAGTGGAATGGGAACAATGAATAAAATCACAGCAATGACTATCACCTTAATGAGGATCACTATAGCTGCTATGATTAATTCCATCTTGCCTCCTTATAAAAACATCAAGCTTTTTCAATTTCAGCAGGACATGGGTATTGTCCCTGCTTAAATAGACGATTCAATGACACGTCTATAAAGTTATTGGGAATGAACAACAGCCCCCGAGGGTATTGTTTATCCAATTTTGCTGGCACAGTTAATTCATGACCATTTGCTTTCACAATAATGAGATCGTCAGGATGAATATCCAATACTTCAGCATCTTGTATATTTAGTGTCAAATAGGCCTGGTCCTGAATTGTGTTAAGCGTGTTTGATTTTTCAGATAAGTGTCCGGAATGGTTGCGACAATTGCCGGTAATTAATATAAATCCCTCAGGGGTATCCCGGTGTGAAATTTCTGGACAAAATAGTTTGCTATCTGACTGATCGGATATTGCTTCGGTGAATTCACTTGTTGTACCTGCCGTATCATCACCAGGTAATTGATAGCCAGGAACCTGGCGACAAATCTCGTTTAATAATGCGTCTTGTTCCATAGAACCTAAATCAACACCAAGATTTTCCGCCATCCACCCGAACAGTTCGGTATCTGTTTTAATACCCTCAGGTGATTTCTGGAAAGGTTTAGCAAACTGAACTCGTCCTTCATTATTGGTAAAACTGCCACCAGTCTCACCATATATAGGGGCAGGCAATACTATATCGGCTTGCATTGCTGTGTTACTAAGAAAAGCATCTTGCACTACCAATAGCTTCAATTTAGAAAAAGCATGTTCCAGTCTTTCTCGGAAACAAGCGTGTCACCGGCCAATATTTTTCACAGTCTCAACAACCTGATAAGCAAAAAATTACGCGATGGTGATTTTATTACGGCGGTGATCGCCTATTTTGATTTGAATGAAAATTCGGTGAC
>JAAELM010000282.1 GCA_024226635.1 Oceanicoccus sp.
GTTATGATGGTGTAGAGATAATGGGCTCTGAAGGTTATTTTATAAACCAGTTCCTTTGTAAACGCACTAATAAACGTACTGACGAATGGGGAGGCAGTTTTGAAAACCGTATGCGGTTACCGGTTGAAGTGGTAAAAGCTGTACGTAAGGCTGTGGGTGATAACTTTATTGTGATTTATCGTCTATCTATGATTGACCTGGTTGAAGAGGGGCATAGTTGGGAAGAAGTGGTTCAGCTTGGTAAAGCAGTTGAAGATGCAGGGGCTAATATAATTAACACCGGTATTGGTTGGCATGAAGCACGCATTCCCACAATCGTAACCTCAGTACCACGCGCTGCATTTACCTGGGTCACCAGAAAATTCAGACAGGAAGTGAATATTCCGGTGATAACCAGTAACCGGATCAACACCCCAGATAAGGCAGAAGAAGTACTGTCTAATGGCGATGCAGATCTCATCTCAATGGCTAGACCTTTCCTGGCAGATCCACAGTTTATGAATAAGGCCAAAGCTAACAAGAGTGATGAAATTAATACCTGTATCGCCTGTAACCAGGCCTGCCTTGATCATGTGTTTAAGGCCAGACGTGCGAGTTGTCTGGTTAACCCCCAGGCCTGCTATGAAACTGAATTACAGTACACGCAGACCCATAAGCCCAGGAATATTGCAGTAGTTGGTTCCGGTCCAGCGGGTCTGGCTGCCGCAACTATAGCCGCCAGGCGAGGTCATTTGGTAACTTTGTTTGAGCAGTCTCATGTGATTGGTGGGCAATTTAATATGGCCATGCAAATACCGGGAAAAGAAGAATTTCAGGAAACAATCCGCTATTTTAGCAAACAGATTGAACTGCAGGGCGTTAGACTGAAACTCAATACCTGTGTTGAAGCACAACACTTGATCGAAGGAAACTACCATGAAGTGATCCTGGCGACAGGTGTCACGGCGC
Source organism: Oceanicoccus sp. (assembly GCA_024226635.1). Lineage (GTDB taxonomy): Bacteria > Pseudomonadota > Gammaproteobacteria > Pseudomonadales > Dasaniaceae > Oceanicoccus. The sequence goes on from JAAELM010000282.1 coordinate 949, forward strand.
GAGTTTTAACCTTCCCTGGCGCTGACCATGAGAAAGTACTTTCTTATATTGATGTACTTCGTGATAAGAAACCTGTCGGTAAAAAAGTAGCTATTATTGGTGCCGGTGGGATTGGATTTGATATGGCTGAATTCCTTGTGCATAACGAAAATGAATCACCCAGTCTGGATATTGCTCTTTGGCAAAAAGAGTGGGGAGTCGATAAAACCCTGAAGCAACGTGGAGGCCTGGCGGTGAAGGGTAA
>JAAELM010000283.1 GCA_024226635.1 Oceanicoccus sp.
AGATATTGATGAAATCATGCTCGACGGCCCCCATGGACTTAAAATTATTCCCGGTGCTAACGGTATTAGTGAGTGTGTTAGCCTGCACCCCCGTCAGCAGTTACGCCTGACCCGTGAGCTGGCCCGCATTGAAGGCGAGTTTGATTATTTATTGATTGATACGGCGGCAGGTATAGCGGATACCACACTGGATTTTGTCAGTGCCGCGCACCATACCCTGATCGTTATCACCCCTGAGCCAACTTCCTTAACTGACGCTTTTTCCCTGATTAAACTGCTTAAGCGCCGTCGGCCATCGGCCCATTACCAGGTGGTGGTAAATATGTGCAGCAGCGCCAGCCAGGCCAAGGAGGTATTTCATCGGTTTGGGGCGGCGGTTGAGAAGTATATTGGTGTCAACTGCCACTATCTGGGTCTGGTACTGCGTGACGAGAGTATGCGGGCGGCTGTAGTGTTGCAGAACCCGGTAGCGATGTTTCCGGATGATGATCCCTCCAGTCGCAGCTTTATGAAACTGTCAGACAGTTTGATTGCAGTGACAAAAACCGTGCCGGCCAATGGCTCATTTAGTGCTTTCTGGCATCGCCAGTATCGAGTGCAGCGCAATGATGACGAGAAGGGAAAAGCAAAAGCCACCGGCTCCAGCCTGGCTGATCCTGTGTTGGCAGAAGCTGGGGCAGAGGCTGGGGAAGAGGCTGGGCAAAAGGTCAGGGATAACAAAACCCGGGACAGCGATTATTTATCCGAATTACGGTCACGGCTATTGCTACTGATCGAGCAGGGGCATGCCGATGAGGTATCGGTTGCCAGCTTGTTGCAGGAAGGCCTGGAGGCCTTTATCAAAAGGCACGATAAGTCCCCGATTGATCTACGCAATATTGTTGAATTATTGGTGTCATCACCAGACCGCGATGATCAGTTGGTCCGGGATGTTGCCGAGCGGGTTAAGCCCTGGGCTGGTTTGAGTAATACCCCGCCAATGGATGATTTGTCGGTTAAGGATTTGCCTGAGTTTGATGATAAGCCCGATAGCTCAGCCCTGGTAGAATCCGCCAAGCCTACCTTTGAAATTATTAGTGAAGTTAAGAGCGTGCTCCCTGTGGTCAGTGACCTATTACAGATGGATGGCAACAATGCCCCTGCTTCAGGGCTTGTCCGAAATCATCGCTATGATAGCCAGCGGTTTGGTTCCCAGGATAGCCTGTTGTCGGTACTACAAAATAATAGCGGTGAACCCATTGCAGACCTGCTTGAGTCATTTAAACTGTAGTTGGTGTCGGTGTAGTGGTGTCGGTGTAGTCAGCGTTTATTGAATCATTGAGGGATAGTACGTGCGCCGTAATTTCGGGAGGTTGGAACGCAAGTCAGGTCAACTGACTCATCGACGTTTGGAAAACCTCAGCAGCACAGTCAACGAGCTGTTTCAAAAAGCGGTTCAAAATGAGCAGATCTTCAGGCGCTACCAACAGTTTGAATTGAAGTTGCTGGACCATAGCGGTTTTGATGAATTACTGGATTTGCTACTGCGCAATGCGGTTGATCACTTCCAGCTTGATAATGTCGAACTCTGGCTCTATGACCCGCAAGATACCCTGATGGAATTATTACCGGATAACTACCAGTCGCTACCTGAATTACACCTTTACTCCACTGCCAGTCGTTTAGAACAGCTGTATGGTAAGCAGCCTGCTGTGCGTCTGGTGACTACTGGTGATGGCAAGCCGCTACCGGTATTTGAGGATGAGCATCTGCGCTCTGCGGCACTCATTCCGTTGGTGCGTCATGGTGTGCTAGTAGGAAGCTTGCATTTTGGTTCTCGCGGCCACCAACGCTTTACCCTGGATAAGTCCACTGACTTTATTGATCATCTTGCCTCTATTGTTTCAGTCTGTTTTGAGAACGCTGTTAACCTCGAACGACTGCATCGCCTCAGCATGTACGATACGTTGACCAAGGTAAAAAACCGTCGGGCATTTCACCAGGCGCTGGACAAAGAGGTATCCAGGGCGGGTCGTAATGGTGACCCCTTAAGCTTGCTGTTTGTTGACCTGGATTATTTCAAGCAAATCAATGATACCTATGGCCACCCTATGGGTGACAAGGTACTGAAAGAAGTAGCGCAGTATATCAATGAAATGTTGCGCAAAACCGACCATGTCTGTCGCTATGGTGGTGAAGAGTTTGCCCTGATTTTGCCCAGTTGTGGTCAGCAACGGGCGATGGAAATTGCCGAAAGAATTCGCCAGCAGATTAGCGAATTGATGATTGAAAATGATGAAGCCGACGAAGAGAGTTGCAGGGAAGTCAGTGTGACTTTATCGATGGGCGTTTGCTGCTGGTTACCTATGGATGATTATGAGGACGGCTCAGAGGAAGATATTGCAAAAGAATTAATCGCCTGCTCAGACCAGGGCGTTTATTTATCCAAGGCTGCAGGGCGTAACTGCATTCGCTATGTTGATTTGGCTGAACCTGAGTGAAAGAGGTTTAGTCCTTTAAAAGCTCGTTAGATAGCACATCATCATAAAGAGAATTACCTTTCATCACTTTTTCCTCATTCGCCCAGCCAATAAAATCCTTATTGCGGCAGCTCTCAGAACAGAAAGGGCGGTTTTCATTATTGCTGTTCCATACAACAGGCGTTTTACAATGTGGGCAAGGGATAGATTTGAGTGTTTTACTGGTCATGTTTTTTTGTCTCAGCCAATGTTAAGTAATGTTGGTGCAGAGTATTGGCCTGTTGTTGTAAATGGTTCAGGCCTTGATTATTTTCAATAATATCATCGGCTTTTTCCAGCCGTTGCTGGCGTGACATCTGGCTGGCAATAATTCGTTTGACCTGTTCCGGGTCGTTATTATCCCGTTGTGTCGTACGCGCTATTTGTACTTCTTCAGGAGCATCCACAACCAGTATTCTATCGCAGATAGCGCTTTGCCCAATTTCAAGTAATAGCGGGGAAACAAAAATCGCATAGGGGCTTTGAGTTTTGGCGAGCTGATAGGAAATTTCTTCGGCGATTAGCGGATGGAGCAGGGATTCCAGCCATTGCTTATCATCGGGGTTAGAGAAGATCTTTTGCCGAAGTGCCGCTCGGTCCAGAGATTGATCGGCAAGTAATATGTCATCCCCAAAGTGCTCAGCGATTTTTACCAGCGCCGGCTGCCCCGGCTCAACAACGGTACGAGAGGCAATATCAGCATCGACAATATCAATGCCCAGTGATTGCAGGTGGTTTGATACTGCGGTTTTACCGCTACCAATACCACCGGTAAGGCCAACAATAAACATAAACTTTCCAATAGCGAAAAGCTTATTTTATCGTGAATTGGCCTGGAGGTTTAGTGTTTATTTAATACCGGAAAAGCTGAGGTAAGCGGCAATGATTTGATCGCCCCAAAGAAAGGCGATCCAGCCGGCAACTGCCAGGTAAGGGCCAAAGGGAAGTGCAGTATTTCGCCCTTTTTTATTGAGCAGCAAAATAATACTGCCGATAACTGCGCCCACCAGGGACGACAGTAAAATAATGACCAGCAGATATTGCCAGCCCATCCAGGCGCCCAGGGCTGCCAGCAACTTAAAGTCACCATAGCCCATACCTTCTTTACCGGTGATTATCTTAAATGACCAGTAAACCGACCAGAGGCTGAGGTAGCCGCCAATAGCACCCCATACCGCATCGTATAGTGGAACAAATAGGCCAAAGCTATTAACAAGCAGGCCAACCCAAAGCAGGGGCAGGGTTATTTGGTCGGGAAGTAACTGGGTGTCGGCATCAATCATTGTCAGGCAGATTAGGCACCAGGTAAAAAACAGGGCCATTAATAGTTGCGGTGATGCGCCTAGCTGCCAGGCTAGCACCCCTGACAAAATACCGGTGGCGATTTCAATAATGGGGTAGCGGATGGATATGGCGGTTTTACAGTTGGCGCATTGGCCTTTTAGTAATAAATAACTAATAACGGGTATATTTTGCCAGGGCTTTATTGGGGCATTACAACTAGGGCAATGAGAGTTGGGATAGGATAAAGAAAAGGTTTTTTGAGTATCCGGTTTGTTGTCATCAATATCCAGAATCAAGCGGCACTCGCTCTTCCATGCCTGTTCCATCATTAGTGGCAGGCGATAGATCACCACATTAAGAAAACTGCCGACTAACAGGCCGACAATAATACTCAAGGCAATGGTTACTGCAGGCCAGGCCTGTAAGAGTTCGATTATGGTCATAAGTGAGTTGTCTTAAACTGCTGCACCCATCATAAAGATCGGTAGATACATGGCAATCATCAGGCCGCCTACCACTATACCAAGAAAGCTCATAATGACGGGTTCAAGTAGGGCGGTTAGATTGTCGACTGAGTTATCCACGGCTTCTTCGTAATGGATAGCGACTTTTTCTAACATATCATCCAGTGCGCCGGATTGTTCACCAATGGATACCATCTGTAGCAGCATATTGGGGAATAAATCGGTAGCCTTGATTGAGGAGTAGAGTTGCTGCCCCGTCATTACATCTTCGCGTATTTTTTTGATCGCATCCCGGTAAATAATATTGCCAGCGGTACCAGCAACTGCCTCCAGTGCATCAACTAGCGGGACACCCGCTGAAAAAGTGGTGGCCAGGGTGCGGGAAAAACGAGCGATAATGGAATGGAAAACAATATCACCCACTACAGGCGCCTTTAATAGGGCCTTGTCAGTAGCCAGTGCCACAGCAGGGGAGCGTTTGACCGCCTCTTTAAAAAGAAAAATAGCGGCAATTGCCGCTACGACGATAATAAGCCACCACTCCTGTACCCATTCAGACAAGGCAACGACCATTTGAGTAAACGCTGGCAATTCAGAACCAAAACCTTCAAACGATACTGCAAATTGAGGAATAACTTTAACCAACAAAATACCGGTTACGATGGTGGCAACCGCTAAAACAGCGATGGGGTAAGTCATGGCCTTTTTGATTTTGGCTTTTAAGGCTTCTGATTTTTCTTTATAGGTAGCTACTCGGTCCAGCATGATTTCCAGCGTACCGGACTGCTCGCCCGAGGCAATCAGGTTACAGTAAAGTTCATCAAATTGATTAGGGTGCTTGCTGATGGATGCCGCAAAACCAGAACCTGAGGCAACATCATTTTTAATGGTGGTAACCAATTCGGCCATGCTTGGGTTATCCAGGCCTTCGGCGACAATATCAAAGCTCTGTACCAGAGGTACACCGGCCTTCATCATAGTGGCCAGTTGGCGGGTAAAGATAGAGATGTCCGCTGGTTTGATTGGCTTCTTGGTAGAGAAAAGCGGCTTTGGCTTCTTTTTGATAGTCTTTGGTGTAATCCCCTGCTTGCGCAGCTGGACTTTGACCACAGCCTGGTTGAGAGCACTACTTTCGCCTTTGGTAGTTCGTCCTTGTTTATCGACACCTTGCCAGATATAGATGCTGGTTTTTGCTGATGCTGTTGCCATAACTTAATCCTTCGTTACCCGGTTAACCTCTTCGAGGCTGATTAATCCTTGGGCTGCTTTCATTAATGCTGATCTACGCAGGTCATTAAAGCCTTCTTCGCGGGCTTTATCGCCAATTTCTATAGAGTTACCACCTTCCATAATAATACGAGAGATTTCATCGGTGATGCGAACCACTTCATAAATTCCCACTCGCCCTTTACTGCCGTTGCTGCATTTGTCGCAACCAACCGGTTGCATTATGGTGGCTTCCTCCAGGTCTTGTTCGGTAAAGCCTTCGGCTAATAAAGTTTCTTTCGGTATATCGATAGGTTCTTTACAGTCATTACACAGGCGGCGCGCAAGCCGCTGGGCAATGATTAAACTAACAGAGGTCGCTACGTTAAAGGCGGGCACCCCCATATTCATAAGTCGGGTAATGGTTTCAGCGGCACTGTTAGTGTGTAGTGTCGACATCACCATGTGGCCAGTTTGGGCCGCTTTAATCGATATTTCAGCGGTTTCAAGGTCACGAATCTCACCCACCATAATCACATCCGGATCCTGGCGAAGGAAAGAGCGAAGCGCTTCCGCAAAAGTCAGGCCGACTTTAGGGTTTACATGGCACTGGTTAATACCTTCCAGATTGATTTCAACCGGGTCTTCGGCGGTTGAAATATTTACTTCAGGCTCATTCAGGATATTCAGGCCGGTATATAGGGAAACGGTTTTACCACTACCGGTTGGCCCTGTTACCAGTATCATGCCCTGGGGTTGTTTCAGGGCATGCATATACATTTCTTTCTGGATGGGCTCATAGCCGAGGGCATCAATACCCATTTGCGCACTGCTGGGGTCGAGAATACGCAGTACAATTTTTTCACCAAATAAGGTGGGCAGGGTGTTCACACGAAAATCGATAGCCCGCTTTTTGGATAGCTTCATCTTGATACGGCCATCCTGGGGTAAACGTCGTTCCGAGATATCCATTTGTGACATTACTTTTAACCGTGCAGCTAACCTGCCGGCCAGAGTCATTGGTGGGCGGGTTACTTCAGTTAAAATACCATCAGTACGAAATCTTACACGGTAGCTTTTCTCATAAGGCTCAAAATGTATATCGGATGCCCCTGATTTAATGGCATCAACCAGGACTTTATTAACAAACCGTACAATCGGTGTTTCATCAATGTCGCCGCCCTGATCGGTATCACCGCTATCGCGGTCTTCGTCAACGGCTTCGATATCAAGGTCATCCAGCCCGTCTTCTAAATCATCAAAGCCACTCAATGGTTCATCATTGGCTTCGATATATTGACTTATGGCCTCGTTGAGTAGCTTCTCATCAACCAGTACGGCGTCAGTATTGATGCCCGTATGAAATTTAATCTCATCAAGCGCCCTGAGATTGGTGGGATCTGAAACAGCAATAAAAAGTTTATTGCCACGGCGATATAGCGGTAATGTGTGATGTTGCTGAATTAGTTTGATATCAACTAATTCTTTTGGGGCCATCTCCATATTAAAGGAGGCGAGATCAAATAGTGGTGCGCCAAATTCGTCGGAGGCGGCTTCGGCAATGGCATTGCTATCACTTAAATTGTTTTCAACCAAATAGCTAACAAAAGACTGTTTGTTATTTCTAGCTTCCTGAAAAGCATTCCGGGCAATTTCTTCTGCAATCAGCTGGTCTTTAACTAATCGCCTGGCGAGACCACTAAGGGCAATAGGAGGGGCTGAATTCATAGTGTGTTTGGTGGCCAGTTGAAGTAATTAGAATGCCAGGTAAATACCTGAACTCATCAGGTTAAAAGTATAGTCATTAAGTGAGCTAACAGTAGTCTGTTACATCAATTAAGCGCAATATACACCAACGACATCACAGTATGTGTGATCTATGAACAGCTCTATAGGGTTGGTTAAGGCTTAAGTTATTCATTAACTGACAAAATTGTCACTTTTTGTCCTGCCTGGTAATGTTTGATGTGCGTCACAGCTTGATACTAAGGCTACTATAAATGAATAAAATTTCCAGTGTTGCCTTGTAATCCCTTCATTTTCAACTAATTTTTAAAACTGTTCCCGCTGATAAATACAAGTTGGCACACAGTTTGTATTGCTCTTGGTACATGACCAGATATTTATCTTACTGGTCAATCAAATGAATCAATTGATACCAGTAATTATTTGATCAACTCTTGGAGAGATATTATGAAAACAGCACAACAAGGATTTACCCTAATCGAACTGATGATCGTTATTGCGATTATTGGTATTTTGGCAGCGACTGCATTGCCGGCTTATCAGGATTATACAAAACGTGCTCGTGTAAGTGAGGGCTTAGCTCTAGCCACCGCATTTAAATTGCACGTAAATGATCTTCATGCCAACGGGGCCTTTACAGCAGTTACTGGATACAATGCTAACCCCCCAGCATTTAACGCGACTGCTAATGTGGCAACTATGGCGATTGCGGCAGATTCAGGTAACGTTACAGTAGGGTTTACTGCACGTGTAGGTACAGCTGCTGGTCAGACAGTTATTTTAGTTCCTTATTCTGGTGGAGTTGGTACTCCGGTTGCCTTGCCTGATGCTACTGCTGCCTTTACACCCGCGGCTGGTAATATTGGCTGGAGATGTCGCGCTGCTGGTTCTGTATTTGGTGTTGGTGCTGCTGGTACCTTACCTGCCAACTTGGCACCTTCTGAGTGTCGTTAAGTTAGAACAGCTATGAACCATTAGATATTTCAGAGCGCCATCGGCGCTCTTTTTTTATTAAAATTGTA
>JAAELM010000284.1 GCA_024226635.1 Oceanicoccus sp.
CAACCACTACCAGTGAATGAATGTTTTAGTGTTATATATTCAGCAAAGCTGGATTCAAAGGCGCTGTATGCGTTATGTTTAGACTTAAATACATCTGACGGGTTATCCGCATAGTTGTTAAAATCTGTTTCGTCTAATCCTTGTGCAATAACACCCTCATGGTCTACTTTCTTATCCTCAATTTGTTTTGTTGATACGTCGTGGTTCCCTGGAACACAAATTCGATGACTCTTTGGGATGCCCAGTGGTATTAATTCAGAATCGAACTTGGATAAGAACTCATTGTATGACTCAGAGTCAGAGCCAGCCTTGACTAAATCTCCTGAAAGAACCAGATATACATCTGTGGATCCGAGCAAATCCACTTGCTTACGCAAATCCTTGAAAAAAGCTCGAAATACAACTCCATGGTTCTCATCCCAGTTACGACGGTAATGGATATCTGATAGATGGACTATTACTGTACACATTTTTGGCGCCTTAATTTTTCATTGATAATTAATTCTATTTGCGTAGCGCTAATGATTGGCTAAAAGGCGCCAGGAAATACCCCAATGCACCATCCGAGTGGGGCTGGCAGTATGTGTTTCCTTCCACCCAAGTCAGCACCGATCCACGCTCCGGCACTCGGAGACGGCATCATCTGGACGAGAGTGCCGTACAGAAGGCGGTAAAAGGGGCGGTCCGCAAGGTCTCTACTATCCATAAGCCAGCCACCTGCCATACGTTGAGACACTCATTTGCCACCCACTTGCTGGAACGGGGCGACGATATTCGCACCGTGCAGGAACAATTGGGCCATAAGGACGTGCGCACCACCCAGATCTACACTCATGTAATTAAAAGGGGCGGAATGGCAGTAAAAAGCCCCCTGGGCGAGGTCCTTGGTGTTAAGAAACGGGAAGCAGGTTAAGGCGCAAATCCACCTGCGCCGGGAATAAAATCCCCGGAGCGCACATAACCGGCCCTGCCTAAGCGCCGGTAAAGGTGTAATCCCGCTGGTTGCCAACATGGTCCCTGATTTCCCTGTTGTTATGTTGGTAAAGCATGGCCCAGATTGTCTGGGAATTCAAGGGCTAATAAAAAATCATGGCGGTGGCAGCGGACAACAAGCCCCGGCATCGGCTTCCGTAGCCTTGGGCACCAGCGCGTCGCTGGTGGATATACAACCCAGGGGCACCACGATCAGGGTCAGGGAGGTGGCCACCAGGGG
>JAAELM010000285.1 GCA_024226635.1 Oceanicoccus sp.
AACCCAACGGTAAATGACAATCCATACCCGTTTATTCCTGAAGGCATTGATACCAGTCAGATGACGCCAGAACAATTGGCCGGGCTCAATAGTTTTTACGAGGCTGGCGGATTAGACAATATAGACTTTAGCGGTATTAACATAGGCGGTATTCCCGGTTATACCGGAGGTACCATTACCGGCGGTTCTTATACACCCGGCAGTGGCACAGGTGACGGCAACTACACGGTAACACCTGTTGGTGCGGTAGGGGATTTAGACCCGCAATCATATACAGGACCTATGAATGTTAGGTCAGCAAGTAGCTTTGGACTTACCGGTGCGCAACCTACTGTCCCTGCAAACAGCACAAACCCTTTCCAAAGACCTGAATCGCAAGAAGGTATTGGATCGTTGGCTGGCGGTGGCTAATGTAAAAAACGGGGGCAACCGAATTGATAGCAGAGTTAGCCGCATTTAATGCTGGGTTTAATGTTTTAAAACAATTTGTCGCGAACGGTCGTGACTTGTCTGACGCCATGGGCGCTATCGGACAAATGGTGGGTGCTAAAGAAGACTTAAAAAACCGTGGCGAAAAGAAAAAGAAAAGCATTTTATCAGTTCTTGGTGGTAAGACCGATAACGATTTTGAAGAGTTTATGGCTCTTGAAAAAATTAAAGAGATTGAAAAAGAACTTACCAGCATGATGCGCTTGTATGGCCGTCCCGGATTGTATGATGATTGGGTCCGTTTTCAGGCCGAAGCACGTAAAAAACGCCGGGAAGAAGAAACTGCGCGTAAACGACAAAAAGCTAAGAACATGGAATACTTTGCCATCTTTCTTGCAGTAGCTATCGCGGTAGGCGGATTTATATTATTGATGGTATGGGTAAAGTGGTTGGCTGGTTAAAAAGTAATAAGGCTCTTTATTTATATTCTTTTTGCGTATAAGATAAAATGCGTAAAGTCGCAGGAGGCTTTTTATGATAGAAAAACTTATAGGACCAGTTACAGGCCTTCTTGATAAATTTGTTGAAGACAAAGACCAAAAGGCAAAGCTGGCCCACGAAATTAGTACCATGGCCGAAAAGCACGGGCAGGAGATTGCCCTTGCACAAATCGCACTAAACACCGCAGACGCAAAAGGGAACTTCTTTCAATCTTCTTGGAGGCCCTTATGTGGACATGTATGCGTTCTTGGTTTAGCCGTAAATTTCTTAATATCACCCATAGCAGCCGGGTTCGGAGTAACCGTACCGCAAGCCGACATGAGCGTGATGATGCCTGTCTTGATGGGTATGTTGGGTCTGGGCGGTCTCAGATCATTCGAGAAGACGAAAGGCGTAGCAAAATGAGCTTCAAATTATCACAACGCAGCCTAGATAAACTAGACGGCGTACATCCAAAGCTACAGCAGGTTGTGGCTAAAGCAATTCAATATACTAAGGTAGACTTTGGTGTCACCTATGGTGTGCGAGAACTCGCAGAACAAGAGCGTTTGTACAAGTCTGGTCGATCACAGACTATGAAATCAAAGCATTTAGTACAGGAAGATGGCTACTCACATGCTGTTGACGTTGTAGCTTACGATGGCTCAGACGTAGTTTGGGAAATTAATGTCTACGATGACATTTGTGACGCTTTTAAACAGGCTGCTATTGAAGTGGGTGTGTCAATTAAGTGGGGCGCAGCGTGGTCCGAGGGTGACATACGAGAGTATGAAGGCACCGCAGAGGACGCTATGAACGCTTACATTGATCTACGAAGAAGCCAAGGTAGGCGGCCATTTATTGATGGTCCACATTTTGAGGTAATCGCATAAGTTTGTACTTTGTCCTAGCACATCTTATATATAATGTGCTACGATAATATCAGACATTGTTCGATATTATGCGAGGAGTAAATGGATGACATTTATATAGCCGAAGCGGTCTTTCGAATCTTGAGAGAAAGGCGACAATCGGTGACGGATTTAATGATTTATGGAAACGTTAAATCTATGGAGCAATATCGTGAGCTTATGGGCAACATGGAATGTCTAAATCACGTGGAACAGGAACTCAAGAGCCTGCTAGATAAACAGGAGCGATCTAATGACTAAATCAACAAAAATTGATTTGTCTGCTGCACCAAATGCTGCATTTAACATACAAGCAGAATCTGGTCCGTCAGAGCCGATCAAAAAACCATCAGAGGCTAAGAAAGACGATAAGCCTAATTTAGCTGATGCGTACACAGAAAAGCCACGTCTCAATCCAGAGGCAATTGGTAAATCCCTTCTCGAAAGAATGCCTGAACCTACCGGATGGCGACTTTTAGTTCTTCCTTATCAAGGTAAAGCAAAGACCGCTGGCGGTATCTTTTTGCCTAACGAAGTACAAGAAAAAAGTCAGGTTTCCACACAGGTCGGGTACGTTCTTAAAGTTGGCCCGTTGGCCTATGCGGACAAGGAAAAGTTCCCATCAGGACCATGGTGCCAAGCAAAACAGTGGGTTTTGTTTGCACGTTACGCCGGGTCGCGTTTCCAAATTGATGGCGGTGAGGTTCGTATTCTTAACGACGACGAAATCTTATCCACTATCTTGGACCCAGAAGATATTCACCAATTAACGTAAGGAGAGATTGTTATGGCTGAAGCCGAAAAAGAACAAGTCGAACTAGACTTGGGCGATTCTCAAGAAACCGAAGTAGAGGTTAATGAGGATCATACAGAATCAAGGGGGGCTGATAGTAACGACGATCAGTTTCAAAAAGCCGAGACGGCTACGCAAAAGCGTATCGACCGGCTTACCAAAAAGATGCGCGAAGCTGAAAGGCGCGAACAAGAGGCTATTCGCTACGCTCAAGGCGTACAGAGTGAGTCTCAGCAACTTAAGCAGCGTATGCAAAATTTGGACACTAATTACGTGTCTGAATACACCAACCGTGTTACTACTCAAATGCAACAAGCCGAAGCTGCGCTTGCAAGAGCTATTGAGATAGGTGACAGTGCTGCAACTGTTCAAGCACAACGTGCTTTAACTAATTTAGCAATTCAGGCAGACCGCGCTGCACAAGCGAAAGCGCAATCTGCACGTGCGCAGCAACAAGCACAGGCTGCTGCACAACAACAAGTACGTCAACCAATGCCTGCCCAACAACCTAAGAGACCTGATCCTAAAGCGGAACAGTGGGCTCTTAAAAACAGTTGGTTTGGGTCCGACGAAGCCATGACTTATGCCGCATTTGGTATTCATAAAAAGTTAGTGGAAGAGGAAGGATTTGACCCGCAGAGCGATGACTACTATACTGAGTTAGACAACCGTATTGCTTCTAAGTTTAATACGGGTGCTACGGCTTCTAACAGACGACCCGCTCAGACGGTTGTAGGAGCCTCAAGAAGTTCATCTGGGCGCAGTGGGAAAAAGGTTAGACTCACCCCTAGCCAAGTCGCGATAGCGAAAAAATTGGGTGTGCCGCTTGAAGAATATGCGAAATACGTGAAGGAGTAAAAGATATGACAGAACAAGATAAAGAAATGGGTTCAGCCATAAAGAGAACTTCTCGCGCCAACGAAACTAGGGAGAAGCAGGCAATTCGTAAGCCTTGGGCTCCCCCGTCAATGTTAGATGCACCACCTGCCCCTGATGGCTTTAAGCATCGCTGGATTCGTGCGGAAACGCGTGGATTTGATGATACTAAGAACATCAGTGCCAAAATGCGTGAAGGTTGGGAATTGGTCCGTAAGGATGAGTACCCTGACTTTGAGTCGCCAGTTGTCGAATCAGGTAAATATCAAGGTGTGTTTGGAGTAGGCGGATTGCTTCTTGCCAGAATACCGGAAGAGACTGTTGCTGAAAGGACCGAATACTTTAATAAACGTAGTCGGGACCAGATGGAAGCAGTTGACCACGATATGATGCGCGAGAATGCACACTCAACCATGAGGATCAGCAACGCTGATCGTCAATCTCGTGTAACCTTCGGTGGCCCAAAAAAATAGGGCTGCCCTAATTAGGAGAAACTAAAATGGCAAATTCAAATACTGCCTATGGTCTTCGTCCTATCGGGCTTAATGGCTCTGCGACAAATTCTACTGGGGTAACTCAGTATGAAATCGCATCCAATAACACCAATGCTATCTATCAATACGGTATCTGTGTGCCTTTGGCCGCAGGCGTTATTGATCGTGCAGGTGCTACCAACGGTGGTACTACTCAAGCATTGGGTGTCCTGATGGGGGTGGAGTACGTCGATTCGGTTTCAAAGAAACCGGTTTTCATTAACTACTGGCCCGGTTCGGGTGCTGTTAGCGTAGATACAAATCATCCTGTAAAGGCGTTTGTAGCTGACAATCCAAACCAACTGTTTAAAGTAGCGTCTGACGCTTCTTTGACCGACAAAGCAACGGCTCAAGCCGCAGTCTTCGCGAATGCGTCACTTGGCACGTCTGCTAGGTCAGGTTCTTCCGACAACGGAAGTTCAACATCCGCCTTGGGCGTTTCAACAATCAATACTACGGCGACGCTACCGCTTCGTATCGTAGGTATTATGGATGATGCGGGTAACAGTGATTACACTGCTGCTGGTATTCCTCTGATTGTGCGACTGAACGCTCATTTCAACGCACCAACCAGCCGTTTCGATTCGCAGACTACTGCGACATCGACGGGCATTTAAGGAGGGTTTAACAAATGGCTATTTCAAGAAGTCAACTAGCAAAAGAGCTAGAACCCGGCCTTAACGCTTTGTTCGGGCTGGAATATAACCGTTACGAGAACGAGCATGGAGAAATCTTTGAAGAGGAGTCTTCGGACAGAGCCTTTGAAGAGGAAGTTATGCTTGGTGGTTTCTCAACTGCACCTGTTAAAGGCGAAGGCACTGCCATCAGCTTTGACGATGCACAAGAGACATACACTGCTCGTTACACACACGAAACCATCGCTTTGGCCTTCTCAATTACTGAGGAAGCTATTGAAGATAACTTGTATGACCGATTAGCGTCGCGTTACACCAAGGCATTGGCTCGTTCAATGGCTCAAACCAAGCAGATCAAAGCTGCCGCTATCCTGAACAATGCGTTCACAGCGGGTGCTTCTGCAATTGGTGACGGTGCAGCACTATGCTCAAACGCTCACCCAAGTTTATCTGGCAACCAGAGCAACCTTCTCGCCACAGCGGCTGACCTCAACGAAACTTCGCTTGAGCAGATGCTGATTGAGATTGCTGGTATGACCGATGAGCGTGGTCTAAAGATCGCTGTACGCGGCATGAAGCTTATTATTCCTAAAGAGCTTCAGTTCATCGCAGAGAGAGTTCTTAACTCTAACTTGCGTTCGGGCACTGCTGACAACGACAACAACGCTATGAAGAACATGGGTATGATTCCTGATGGAGCAGTGGTTAACCACTTCCTGACTGATTCAGACGCATACTTCATCAAAACTGATGCGCCTAACGGCTTCAAATTCTTCAACCGTTCGCCAATTAAAACGGCAATGGAAGGTGACTTTGACACTGGTAACATGCGCTTCAAGGCGCGTGAGCGTTACAGTTTTGGTGTATCGGACTGGCGTTCCGTTTTCGGTACTCCCGGAGCGTAAAACGTGCTATAAAGGAGTTGTCAGTTTTACATTGACTTCTCCCTGTAGACTTGCGAGGGGCAACGAAAGTTGCCCCTTTCTTTTTTCTGGCTTTGTGTTATTGTATGTATTGAGTAATAATGCTCAATATATATCCTTGCACTTTGCAAATGCAGGGAGTTGACCTCGGACACGAGAGGAGTAAAACATGGCTACTACACATTTTTCAGGCCCCGTACAATCAACCAACGGTTTTGAAGTACCAGTTGTAACAACTGCGAACCTTCCTGCTTTTGCCGACACGACTGTCGGTACTGTTTACATTGTTAGTGACAATGGCGCAGGTAATAACGAATACTGCTTGGTAATTAACACGGGTGCTGCATGGGTTACGGCTGTTGGCGCTGCACTATCTTAATAGGGGGCGAACATGGCTGGTTCTGATGTAAAATCAATCCGTTTGACCGCCACCGGCTCTGCTGGTGTAGGTCCTGCACGTATTCGACAGGTTCAAATTAAAACTGCTGGGGGTTCTCCCAGAATTACTTTTACCGATGGCAACGGCGGATCGACCGTGCTTGACATGGATTTAGATGCTTCTGATACGCACTCTGTGAACATTCCTGATGAAGGAATCAGAGTATCAGACATTTATGTTTCTGTGTTTACCGCATGTACGTCTGTAACGGTGTTTCATAGCTAGGGTGTTTTTATGGCTACAACTAAAGATGCTACTCGCTTACCGTCTGGACGGATAAAGTATAGAGGTGAAACCTTTGCCGGATACAACAAACCAAAAAGGACGCCGGGGAAAAGCAAAAAAAGCGCCGTCCTCGCCAAAAAAGGCAATGAAATTAAGCTCGTCCGGTTTGGCGACAGCAAAATGTCGATCAAAAAAGACCAACCGGGCAGGCGCAAAAACTTCAGGGCCCGTCACAACTGTGACACGGCAAAAGATAAATTCAGCGCCAGATACTGGTCCTGTAAAGCGTGGTGAGGATCGGATGAAGGTGGAAGAAGTTTTAGCCAAGTTGGAACGACATGAGGCTGAATGTAATCTCAGATACCAACGTATTGAAGAGCGGTTGGACGATCATAAAAGCAGTTTAAAGTCTTTGGACGTTAAACTATGGGCTCTTGCGGTTCTAATTTTGATCGCACCATTTGTGCAGAAATTTCTGGGGTGAAGATATGGCGTATTCCAAGAAGTCAAAGAAAGCTTCTTCTAAAAGTAAGGGCAGCAAGATATGTCCCGAAGGGAAAGCTTGGGCAGAGCGCACTTTTGATACTTACCCATCTGCTTATGCAAACCTTGCTGCTTCTAAATATTGCAAAGACCCTAATTACGCCAAAAAGTCAAAGGGTGGCAAAAGGAAGGGTAAGTAATGGGAAAGCTACAGGAATGGGTTGATGAAGATTGGGTCCGAATTGATAGCCAAGGTAACATCGCAGGCAAATGCGGCACTTCGAAAAATAAAAAGAACCCTGACCGATGCCTTCCACGATCTAAAGCACAGAGTCTCAGTAAGTCTGAAAGAGCTTCGACTGCTCGTAAAAAGAAGCGTGAAGGCTCTAAAGGAAAGCAAGTTGTTTCGAACACTAAAGCGGCCAAAGTAAAAAAGATGGCTGCGGGCGGCGTTGTAGAGACCAAGCCCAAAAGACCGTTTCGTGGTAAATCACAACCCGGAACAGCTATAGCCAGAGGCTGCGGCAAGGTCATGAATAACCGGCGCAAGCGTACAAAAGGCTCGGTGACACAATCATGAACTTAGCTTTTTACGATCAGTCCACAGAAAAAGCTATTGTAGAAGAAATACTGCAATGGTCTGAGACTGCGTTAGAAAAGCCTAGCCCCCAATTTAACAACCTACCGCCATGTCCTTACGCCAGAAAAGCACTTATGGACGAGAAGGTTGCCATCCTGTTTAAGTACGATGATTCTTATCAAGTCTTGTATTCGTGCATATCACAGTTTGACGATAACTTTGACTTAGCCATTATTGTCGACGTGCATAATGATAAGTCCGCTTATGATTTTCATGAATACTTAGAGTCTTTAAACGAAGCTATATCAAATGGCATGTTTATTGATAAAGACATCTGGGTAATGGGTTTTCATCCGGATGACGATGTGTCGGAGACGGCGCAAGAAACTGCAATTGAAGCCATTACTGATACTGAATACAGCATGATATTCGTACAACGTTTGACCGTTCTGCAAGAAGCAGCAGACAAGTTGGACAAAAAAGGATATTATGATAGTTATGATAGCGAATGTATAGCTTCAGACATCTATAACAGACGTGTTGAACTTTATAGGAGATTAAAAAATGGCAATGAGACCTCGTAAAAAGCCTGTTAAGAAAATGCGCAGCGGCGGCATGGCTAAAGCGCCTGTAAAGAAAATGCGCAATGGTGGCATGGCAAAAAAGATGCGCTCTGGTGGCGTAGTTAAAAAGAAGAAAAAGTAAATGACTGTATCTAACAGCAAAGATTTTGAATTAGACGTAGCGGATTACGTCGAAGAAGCATTCGAGCGATGTGGTCTTGAGGTGCGTACTGGTTACGACCTCAAGACGGCTAAACGTTCGCTTAATCTATTGCTGGCGGATTGGGCTAACCGTGGCCTTAATCAGTGGACGATCAAGCAAAGATCGCAAGCTCTGACGCAAGGCACGGGTGAATACGCCCTTGATGCAGACATTATTGATGTTTTGTCGGTAGTTATTCGTAGAGACGGCACAGATTACTCGCTAGAGCGATTGAGCCGGGATGAATATCTGACAATTCCGACAAAAACGACACAAAGTCGTCCCAATCAATTCTTTTTAGATCGTCAATTGACGCCAAATTTAAAGTTATGGCCTGTTCCAGAGAACAGCACTGACGTAGTTTACTACGATGCTTTGACTAGGATGGACGATGCGGACATTTACACCAATACAATGGATATGCCTTTTAGGTTTTATCCTTGTTTAGCCGCAGGATTAGCTTACTACATCGCATTAAAGAGAGCGCCTAACCGGGTGCAAATGCTGAAAAGCGTATACGAAGAAGAGTTTGACAGGGCTGCAACGGAAGATCGCGATAGGTCTTCATTCAACGTCGTACCTAAGTATGAATACTACAGGACGGGCTGATGGCTAAGTTTGCATCTGGTAAAAACTCCTACGCAATATCGGACCGCTCTGGTTTTCGTTATCAATATAAGTTGATGAAAAAAGAGTGGAATGGACTGCTTGTGGGTCCAGATGAGTATGAACCAAAGCATCCACAGCTAGGTCCGTTTAGAAAAGTGGTTGATCCGCAGGCTTTGCAGAATGCAAGGCCACAGCCGGACAACCCTACGAGCGCGTTTTTGGTCGTTACGACAAACGGTATTGTCTATTTGGGCAATGGCAACTGGAGTACCGGCGGAACGGCAGAAATGCCGTCAGAATTAGAAATAACCACTGCTTTACAAGGCGCAGTTGGCACAGTATCGGTGGTGACGCCATGAGTTTTACCTACGACGAGCTAAAAACAGCGATTCAAGACTACGCAGAGAACGATGAAACGTCCTTTGTAAACAATCTACCTGTGTTTATTAGGCAGGCAGAGGAAAGAATCCTCAAAAACGTGCAGTTGAGCCTGTTTAGAAAGAACGTCAGCGGCAATATGACGCAGGCAAACCAGTATTTGGCGTGTCCTAGTGATTTTTTGGCACCGTTTTCGCTTTCTTTTACGGATGCTAACAGCAACAAGGTATTTTTGGAGTTTAAGGACACCGATTTTGTACAATCATTCAACCCAAACCCGGCGACAACCGGCAATCCGCGGTATTATGCGGTATTTGACGTTGATAATTTTATTGTCGGTCCTACTCCCGACGCTGCAAGAGCAGTTGAGCTACATTATTTCTATAGACCGGCAAGTTTAACTGCTGGTGCTGGAAGCGGCACTACATGGCTGAGTGAAAACGCTCAAATGGCGATGCTGTACGGCAGTTTGGTAGAAGCGTACATATATATGAAGGGCGAACAGGATGTTATGGCCCATTATGAAAAAAGATTTGCTGAAGCGATGACAGGCATGAAGATGCTGGGTGAAAACAAAGAAGTCACCGATGATTATCGTACAGGTATGCTAGTGAGGCCGAAACAATGAGTTTTCCCGCACTAGATTTAGATTTAAACCCTGATTTCAAAGTGGAAGTACACACCACTCAAAATCGTGGTTTTACACCAGAGGAAATTGCAGAGCGTTGTGCTGATAAAATCATATCAATCAGTGATTCTGCAAACCCTGCAATACAGGCACAAGCACATGCCTTTCGTAAGCACATAGTTAAAGTTTTAGAATTTTATATGCGCGAAGCGATAAAAAGTGATAGAACCACCGTGTACAATGCGATTAAGGATTCTGGGAATCTGGAACTCGCGGAACTAATTAGGAGACTGTAAACATGGCTTTCAGCGGAAACTACATGTGTACATCGTTCAAGAAGGAGCTATTGTACGGTGTCCACGACTTTGATCTCGCCAACGGCGATACATTTAAAATTGCTCTGTACGACAACAGTGCGTCGTTTGATGCGGCTACTACCGCATACACTACCTCTAACGAGGTAAGCGGCACAGGGTATAGTGCGGGCGGAGGGGCGTTGACTAACGTTGACCCCACGTCATCTGGAACTACGGCTTTGACCGACTTCCAAGACGAAACTTTCTCCACGGCAACAATTACTGCACGTGGGGCGCTCATATATAATACAACTCCAAACACCACTTCTATTTCGGTAACCAATCCGTCAGTTGTAGTGTTGGACTTCGGCTCGGATAAAACGTCCACCGCAGGTGACTTTACGATTGTTTTTCCAACTGCCGATGCAAGTAACGCCATTATTCGGATAGCGTAATGGCCGATGTTATCGTCCCAATAGGCGGCTGGGGTCGCTCTGGTTGGGGCGAGGGCCCGTGGTCACAAAGTGGTTTACCACAAGCTGCGGGTTCAGTAGGTTCTGTAACGGTCACGGCTGACGCCAACGCACCGGTTACTGGCCTGCAAGCGACTGGAAACGTCGGTAGTGTAACGATAGTTGCCGAAGCCAACGTTGTAGTCACGGGAGTTGCTGGTACAGGCCAAGTCGGCAGTGCTAGTGTAACGGCAGACGCCAATGTAAACGTCACAGGTGTGGCGGCTACAGGCCAAGTCGGTTCGGTTGCCATCACTGGCGATGCGAATGTCCCAGTTACCGGATTAGCCGGAACAGGAGCAGTAGGCTCCGTTACGGTTACCGCAGATGCAAACGTTAACGTTACGGGTGTGTCAGGAACAGGAGCAGTAGGCTCCGTAAGCGTCGAAGCTGGCGCGATTGTACCTGTCACAGGATTAGAGGCCACTGGGGCTGTTGGTTCCGTAACAGTTGTTGCAAAAGCCAATGTATTCCCAACAGGTCTTGAAGCTACTGGTGTAGTAGGCACTGCCACGGTTAGTGGTAAGGGCAACGTACCAGTAACAGGCTTGTCTGCGACAGGCACCGTTGGATCAGTTTCGATAAGGACTGGTCAGACTATTAACGTCGGCGGAGTTAGCGGAACAGGTCAAGTAGGAAGTGTCACCGTAGAAAGTGACGCTATAGTAAATGTAATAGGAGTCAGCGCAACAGGTAGTGTTGGTAACGTACTGGTTTACTCAAACATTGTCCCGGATCAAAATCCGGGTTATAGTGAGATTAATGTTAACCAGTCGCCATCATGGTCGGAGGAAGAACCAGCCCAGAGCGCAAATTGGACGCAAATAGCAGCGTGAGGATAAATTAGATGCCAAGTACCTATACAGTTAACCTCGGTATTGAAAAACCGGCTACTGGTGAGCAGTCGGGTACATGGGGCGATACTACAAACGTCAATTTCGACATTCTGGACCAAGCAATCAACGGCGCAGAGCGTGTTACGCTTACTAGCGCGGGTTCCTCCGGTTCTCCAAATTCACTTCAAATCACTAACGGTGCGACCTCAGACGGGCGCAATAAGTGGTTAGAGTTTTACAGTTCTAGCGATTTAGGGGGCTCTGCTTTTGTGCAGCTTGACCCAAATGACGCTGAAAAAATAGTTTTTGTAAGAAACAGTCTGGCAGGTAGTCAGTCTGTTATTCTTTTCCAAGGCACTTACAACGCTGCGCGTGACTTAGAAGTCCCTGCGGGGGTTGACATGGTGGTCAAGTTTGATGGTGGCGGCGCAAGTGCTGCTACTGTTACAGACGTTTTTACCAAATTACGTGCTACTGAAATCACCACGCCTACTCTTACCGCGGGTACAGCCGACATTAACGGCGGTACTGTTGACGGTGCGGTTATTGGCGGATCAAGTGCTGCTGCGATTACAGGTACTACTGTTACGGCAAACACTAGCCTTAATATTGCTGGTGACGGCGCAACGGTTACGGGCATCAAAGACGAAGACGACATGTCTTCAAACAGCCCTACTAAACTGGCTACTCAGCAATCTATTAAAGCTTACGTTGACTCACAAGTCGGCACAGTCGATACATGGGCCGAGGTTCTAGCTAATGGAGCCACGTCTGGATCAACCAACCCGGAGGTAACTGCGGGTCAGGCGCTTAAAACCAACACAATTAATGAAACGTCTGCGGGCAGTGGTGTCACGATTGACAGCGTATTGCTTAAAGATGATGTAGTTAACGCTACGGATATTGAAACAAGCAGTATTTCTGCAAATGACGGTACGGCTGCGGCAACCATTGCTAACAGTACCGGCAACTTTACGAT
>JAAELM010000286.1 GCA_024226635.1 Oceanicoccus sp.
AAACCTCTGCGAACGCTACCAACGGCGGTAAAGGTGGCCAGTGTTGTTGTTGGCCCACTTAGGTCAGCCATTAAGGCATATAAGCGATCATTCCATAGGTCGGGATTTTTCGAGGGTGAAAATCCATCTAAAAACCAGGCGTCAATAGTAGGGTGGTTTTGTGTTTGCCACTGGGGATGGTCATTGCTGCGTAATTGTTCAATGCTTTCAATACCATCACCCAGTAAGAGATGTAGACTGATACGACCATGGTCAAACTTTAGTAGGTGATGGCCGGCTGTTAATGTTGGATACTGTGCCAGTAGTTGTTTTGCGTAGTCGGCCAGTTCCGGCCATGCGGATAATGAACGTTCTAAATCAGTATAAGTTAAGGGATGTTTTTCTACTGAGATGAAATGCAGCTGAGCTGTTTGGTCAGCAGTTTTCTGCCATAGTTGCCAGGCCGCCAAAAAATTTAAGCCAGTGCCAAAGCCTGTTTCACCAATACTAAAATGTTCAAAGGGTTCAAGTTGTTGCCAGCGTTGTTGTAATTGATTGTGTTGTAAAAACACATAGCGGCTTTCTTCCAGACCTTGTTGTAGCAGGAA
Organism: Oceanicoccus sp.; assembly: GCA_024226635.1. GTDB lineage: Bacteria > Pseudomonadota > Gammaproteobacteria > Pseudomonadales > Dasaniaceae > Oceanicoccus. Next base: position 588 of record JAAELM010000286.1, read on the forward strand.
GTATATATCGCCGAAGTCTTTGGCTTCAGGTACATTGTCCTGTTGCCAATTTAATCGAGCAGTCTGTAAATAGTAGGGTGATTTTTCAGACATATTGTCCAGATAGATTGTTACCGTTCATTCTAAAAGTCTTATAACCCACTAGCCAATGCTAATGGGTGGTAATTCAGGTTTTGGCAAAGATAGTTTTTCGGTCGGGGCGATAACCTCAGCGCTGCCTTTGGCAACGGTTGTGCCATCCTGATTAATAGCCACCGTATCCAGGGTGACATAGTTCTTGCGGTCATTCTTATTGGTGACTTCCAGATTAACAGTGATGGTGTCGCCAACCTTAACCGGGGCCCGGAAGGAAAGATTCTGACCCAGGTAAACCGTGCCCGGCCCGGGCAGTTCAAGGGCCAGTGCTGCGGAAATAATCGAGCCAGTCCATGCGCCGTGGCCAATACGCTCTTTAAACATGGTAGTGGCGGCAAACTCCGCATCCAGGTGCACGGGGTTAACGTCGCCAGAAACGGTGGCGAATAGCACCAGATCGTCTTCGGTCAGGGTTTTACTATAGGTCGCGGTCTGGCCAATGCTGATTTCGTCGTAGGTAATATTGTCAATGGTGTTCACGGTAATTCCTCATACTGTCTAAATGGAAGCTGATTTTTGGCGGCCATTGTAAACCATTTTCTCAGTCAATATGGATCATCTTTGCCTATGGCTCCAGTTGGCTGCTGTTGGCGTCAGGTGTGCGGGAATGACGTTTTGATTGTATTAGCGTTATAATGTCGCCTTCACCCTAAGGCGTTTATCAGTACCCGTGGACCAATCGCAACACTCCATTCTCAACAAGCTAACATCAATGGTTAGCCAGTGCATGCTGGTTGACCGCCATCCTGTGCAGAGAAAATTACAGCAATTGGACAAACAGCTGGCTGAAGGCAAGTCGATTACGGATGCCGTGCAATCACTGCAAAGCCGCATTGCAAAATCCATTGCCCTGGTAGAGCAACGTCAGCAGCAAGTGCCCAGCATAAACTTTCCAGACCTTCCTATTGCTGATAAGCGCGATGAAATTGCCCAAGCTATCAGCCAGCATCAGGTGGTTGTTATTGCGGGTGAAACCGGCTCTGGTAAAACCACCCAGTTACCAAAGATTTGCCTTGAGCTGGGTAGGGGTGTGAACGGTTTAATCGGCCATACCCAGCCCCGCCGTTTGGCTGCGCGCACGGTGGCGCAGCGAATTGCTGATGAACTGGAAACACCATTAGGTGAAGGCGTAGGTTATCAGGTTCGCTTTACCGACCATGTTTCGGAAAACTCCCATATTAAATTAATGACCGATGGTATTTTGCTGGCGGAAATCCAGCGGGATAAATACCTGAATCGCTATGACACGCTGATTATTGATGAGGCCCATGAGCGCAGTTTAAATATTGATTTTTTATTGGGGTTTTTAAAACAGCTACTGCCGAAGCGTCCGGATTTAAAAGTGATTATTACCTCGGCGACCATTGATCTGGAAAGTTTTTCCAAACACTTTAACGATGCACCAATTATTGAGGTGTCAGGTCGTACCTATCCTGTTGAAACCTTATACCGACCGTTAGATGACCTGTCTGCCGAGGGTGATTTAATCACCGGTATTGAAATGGCGATCAGCGAGTTAATGAGTGTCGAGGGTAGCGCCAAAGGTGATGTGTTAGTTTTTCTCAGTGGTGAAGGGGATATCCGCGAGGTTGCCCGGCACTTACGCCAATTACAAAAAGATGAAAGGGCATGGCAGCACTGTGAAATACTGCCCTTATATGCGCGCCTAAGTAATGCCGAACAAAATAAAGTGTTTAATATCACGGGGCGTCGTGGTCGGCGAATTATCCTGGCCACCAATGTGGCAGAGACCTCTTTAACAGTACCGGGTATTCGCTATGTGGTTGACCCGGGCTATGCGCGTATTAGTCGCTATAGTTACCGCACCAAAGTACAGCGCCTGCCTATTGAGCCTATTTCACAGGCCAGCGCCAACCAGCGAAAGGGGCGTTGTGGCCGTGTGGCTGAAGGCGTCTGTATTCGCCTGTATGAAGAAGCGGATTTTAACAATCGCCCCGAGTTTACCGACCCTGAAATTAAACGCACTAACCTGGCCTCGGTGATTCTGCAAATGCTGGGTATGCGCATGGGAGCAGTGGATAAATTCCCCTTTGTAGACCCCCCTGACCATCGCATGATCAGTGATGGTTTTAAGTTATTGGAAGAACTGGGCGCTGTCGATAAAAAACGCCAGCTTACCTCCGCCGGCAGAACTTTAACCCGTTTTCAGGTTGACCCCCGTTTAGCGCGGATGATTATTGCTGCGGAAAAACTGGATTGCCTTGAAGAAATTCTGGTGATTGTTAGTGCCTTGAGTATTCAGGATCCACGAGAACGACCCGCAGACAAACAACAGGCCTCCGATGAAAAACACCGTCGCTTCTGGCATAAAGAATCGGATTTTTTATCCTATGTAAACCTCTGGAATTATTACGAAGAAAAACGCCAGGAGCTGAGCCAGGGGCAGTTGCGCAAACTCTGCCAGCGTGAGTTTTTGGCTTATATGCGGATGCGGGAATGGCGGGAGATTCATCATCAATTACGCCTGGCTTGCCGCGACTTAAAATATAAGCTCAACAAAGAACCGGCAAATTATGAATCTGTGCATAAAGCCTTATTGTCTGGCCTGTTAAGTCATATCGCCAATCTGGATGATGATCGACAATATCTTGGGGCGCGTAACAGAAAACTGCGTATTTTCCCCGCCTCGGCTTTATTTAAGAAAAATCCCAAATGGATTGTCGCCGCTGAAATTGCTGAAACCTCCCAGGTCTACGCCCGTTGCTGTGCGCAGATACAGCCCGAGTGGCTATTGGGTATTAACGACCCCCTGTTTAAACGCAGTTATAGCGAACCCCATTGGCAACAAAAAGCGGGCAGAGTGATGGCCTATGAGCGACTTAGCCTTTACGGCTTAATGATTCGTGAAAAAACCCGCGTTCATTACGGGCCTATAGAGCCCAGGCTTTCCCGCGAGATATTAATTCGTGCCGGCTTGGTAGAAGGCAATATTCCTAAAACCCTACCCACCAGCAAAGCGTCTTTTTTTAGCCATAACCAACAGTTGGTTAAGGATATTGAAGACTTGGAAGCCAAATCCCGCCGCCGGGATATTTTGGTGGATGACCAACAGCTGTTCCAGTTTTACGATGAGCGTATTGGCCTGGATGTTATCACCCTGAAACACTTTGAAAAGTGGCGCAAAGGGGCGGAGCATAAACAAGCCAAACTGTTATATATTGATAAAGAGCGTCTAATGCAACATGGCGCGGCCCATATCAATGAGATGCAATTTCCCGCCCGGTTAAGCGTCGGTGATTTGGTGTTTGGTCTCAGTTATCGCTTTGAACCTGACCATCGGGCTGACGGTGTAACTGTTACCATTCCTATTGGTTTGCTTAACCGAATCCCTCGTCATCGTTTTGAATGGTTGGTGCCGGGTATGCTCAGGGATAAATGCATTGCGCTGGTAAAACTATTACCCAAAAATTTGCGCAAGCAGGTTGTGCCTGTACCTGAATATGTCGATAAGGCATTGGCGCAGATTAGCCCCGATGATTCACCTTTACTGGAAGTGTTAACGCGCCAACTAAAGCAGGTTGCTGGAGTTGTTATTCCCATGGAGTCCTGGTTGCCGGACCAACTGGATGATTTCTACCGCATGAATTACCGCGTCGTTGATGCCGATGGAAAACCGTTGGGGCAGGGGCGCAACCTGGAAAAACTGTTAGCCAATTTTAAAGGTCAGGTAACAGAAACCCTGCAAGAACAAACCCAGCAGCGCTTTCAAACCGACAATATTAAACAGTGGGATTTTGGTGAGCTGCCCATGGAATATCAATTTAACCAGGCGGGTGTGACAGTCACCAGCTATCCGGCTTTGGTGGATTGTAAAAACAGTGTTGCGATTGAGCTAAAAGACTTTCCCGAGCAGGCCGAGTTGGAAAGCCAGCGGGGTTTGGTGCGGCTATTTATGTTGCAAATGCCCCAGCAGTTAAAATACCTGCGTAAGGAATTACTCCGTGGCAATACCATTAGCCTGCAATTAGCCGGTATTTCCCAGCAGCGAGATGAGTGGCTGGATGACCTGTTGTTCTCGGTGTTTCATCGTGTATTTATTGCCGATAAACCGTTGCCACGCTCTGACGAGGCTTTTCAGCAGCGCCTGCAGGCGGAAAAGAAAAATCTGGTAGAAGAAGCTAGTCGTGCCGCTGAAGTACTCTCAGAAATTGCAGCTATCTATACCGCTATCCGTAAACAATTAAAAAGCGCCAATGAGCTGTCCTGGGCTTTGGCCATTGGCGATATACAACAGCAGCTATCACTGTTATTTGCACCGGGTTTTATCAAAGACACCCCCTGGCAATATCTGCAGCAATATCCACGCTATCTAACCGCTATTGATCAACGGTTAGAAAAACTCCGTGGACATTTTCAACGTGATAAGCAATTGCTGGTGGGTTTAAGAGAGCTGAGTGAACCCCTTTATGCGCAGTGGAAAAATAATCATGATGCTGAAATTCGCAGTGAGCAACTACTGGCATTTCGTTGGTTGCTGGAGGAATACCGAGTCTCACTGTTCGCGCAAAAGCTGGGGACCTTACAGCCCGTTTCAGAGAAGCGTTTGAAGGCTATGTGGCAGGAAGTAAAAACTTCTTTACTGGATGTCAGCAGCTAAATTAACGTTATTCCTGCGAAGAAACGTCATTCCCGCGTAACCCGTCATTCCCGCCTTCGC
>JAAELM010000287.1 GCA_024226635.1 Oceanicoccus sp.
CATCCTTGTTGTTGGTGAATGTTTTCTTTCTGTCCAGTCCGCCACAGGTAGGCCAGAATGAGGCCAATTACGACCGCTCGAATTAGCTCTAATACGATGTCTGTCATTGCTTTGTATGTCTCAATGCTATGGACGGCAAGTTAATCTTCACTGATTTGGTTGGTATTTCCTCGTTCGTTTCTTTTTCCGCTCCAGCCGCACAAACCATCTTTTGAGTATAGAGCGGATTGAAAAAGGATTCGATTTTGCGCCATTGGAGGCAGTGGAATCTAAGTGTCCCAAAGGTCCGGTTAGTGCCGTTTTGCGACCCATGGCCAATGACTGATATCAAGCCAGGGTAGTGGGTCCCTGGTCACCACATAAGAGAAATCTACAACTCAGTGCTCTAAAGCCCGCCCACGATGCCTATTTTTGGGTGGCAGACACTGGTTTTGTGCGCTGCAATAGGCGGGAGGGTGCCCAAGAACATACACACGTGCGCAGAAAAGCCCGTTTTAACTACAAACACCCTGACTCTTGCTTTATTTTTAATGCTCCCGGTTCGCTACCCAACCAAGCAAATCACTCCCAGGCATGGGTTTGGCGATAAAATAGCC
>JAAELM010000288.1 GCA_024226635.1 Oceanicoccus sp.
AGAAGATCCTAGTTTCTTAGGATTTGCAGCTACATGTCAAGCCTGGGTGAGGTCCTTCGCTTTGTATCGAATTAAACCACATGCTCCACCGGTTGTGCGCTCCCCCGTCAATTCCTTTGAGTTTTAGCCTTGCGGCCGTACTCCCCAGGCGGTCAACTTAGTGCGTTAGCTGCGCCACTAAGGAATCAAGTTCCCCAACGGCTAGTTGACATCGTTTACGGCGTGGACTACCAGGGTATCTAATCCTGTTTGCTCCCCACGCTTTCGCACCTCAGCGTCAGTATTGGGCCAGGCTGCCGCCTTCGCCACTGATGTTCCTTCTAATATCTACGCATTTCACCGCTACACTAGAAATTCCACAGCCCTCTCCCATACTCTAGCTTGCCAGTATCGAATGCAGTTCCCAGGTTGAGCCCAGGGCTTTCACATCCGACTTAACAAGCCGCCTACGCGCGCTTTACGCCCAGTAATTCCGATTAACGCTTGCACCTTCAGTATTACCGCGGCTGCTGGCACTGAATTAGCCGGTGCTTCTTCTGCGAGTAACGTCACAGCTGGCAGTTATTAACTACCAACCTTTCCTCCTCGCTGAAAGTGCTTTACAACCCTAAGGCCTTCTTCACACACGCGGTATGGCTGCGTCAGAGTTTCCTCCATTGCGCAATATTCCCCACTGCTGCCTCCCGTAGGAGTCTGGGCCGTGTCTCAGTCCCAGTGTGGCTGATCATCCTCTCAGACCAGCTAAAGATCGTCGCCTTGGTGAGCCTTTACCTCACCAACTAGCTAATCTTACGCAGGCTCATCTAATAGCGTGTGGCCCGAAGGTCCCACACTTTCCCCCATAGGGCGTATGCGGTATTAGCATGCGTTTCCACATGTTGTCCCCCACTACTAGGTAGATTCCTACGCGTTACTCACCCGTCCGCCACTCTACTCACTCCGAAGAGCTTTCACGTTCGACTTGCATGTGTTAAGCCTACCGCCAGCGTTCAATCTGAGCCATGATCAAACTCTTCAGTTTAATCTTTTACATCAGTACCTTTCCTTAAAAGGAAGGACATGATGAGAATGTTACGTGGTTACCCCACTTCACATTCCAAAATCTCGGCTCAGGAATTAAGTTTCATAATCGCTTCAAATAAATATATTTGCTGCGTGTAAGTCACTTGTTTTCCTGATAATTAATTATTGCCATTATCAGCCTACAAGCGCCCACACGAATTACTTGATCCAATCTGTTAAAGAGCTGCCTTGGTCGCTAGGACTCTAAGGCTTTTCTGCCGCGCACAAGCATGTGCTTGCCATGACAGGGTGGCGAATTATACAGAGTTAACTCACCGTGACAACACCTTTTTAAAAATAAATTTTATTAATTTACTTCAAGCTGTTTTACCAGCGGGATGACACATTGTCTAACGGGTCATGCCCGAAGAGAGCGCGCATTATAGGGATGCGAGGTTCACTGTCAACGACTAGTAGAAATTTATTTCAGAAATATGTAAAAAAGGCGAGAAACGCACAAATAATCAACTATTTAGTCAACTTATAAACAATCAAGACGACTACATTTCGACCGATGAGAACACACCTCACCGTCGTTCCCGCGAAGGCGGGAACCCAGACTGCGTGCTGTTATTTCCGCGCAGCGGAAATCGACAGAGCTAGATTCCCGCCTTCGCGGGAATGACAGGGGGGGTTGAATTAAACCAGCTCTAGCAGGTGATACTTTTTCTTACCGAGCTTAACGATGAAAAAGCGTCCATAGAGTGCCTTATCTTTCGCAAAGCATTCAGCAGAAGCACCATTGTCTGCCATACCTTTGGCCTCACCATTAATAAACACGGCATTGCGACCCAAAGCATCTTTAACTTCACGGCCCGCTTTGGCCATTCCACACTCACTCAATAGAGTCGTTAGAGGACGATCGACCAGGTCATCAGCCTTTAAGTCACTGGCAGGCAAGCCATCCAGACGCAATTGCTGCAAGTCGTCTTCGGATAGCTGTGAAGGATCACCAGTAAATAGCGCTTCGGTAATACGCTTGGCCGCTGCCAAACCTTCGTCACCGTGGATCAGGCTAGTGACTTCCTCAGCAAGAATGCCTGGAGCCTGTGGGCGCCCCTGGATTTCTTTATCCTGCACTTCGATCTCGTCAATGCGCCCAACAGAGAGGAAGGTGAAGTAGCGAAGGAATTTATATACATCCGCATCAGCGGTATTTAGCCAGAACTGGTAAAAGGCATAAGGAGAGGTCTTAGAGGCATCTAACCAAATGGTACCGCTCTCCGTCTTACCAAACTTAGTGCCATCAGCTTTGGTCACTAGCGGCAGGGTTAAACCGTAGGTCTGACCACTATAACGGCGGCGGGTTAGCTCAACACCACCGGTGATATTACCCCACTGGTCAGAACCACCAATCTGCAAGGTACATTGATTGGCTTTATAGAGCTCGGCAAAATCCAGCGACTGCAAAATCATATAGGTAAATTCAGTAAAGGAGATACCTTCGCCCTCACGCTCAATGCGCTGCTTTACTGACTCTTTCTTGATCATCTGATTAACAGGAAAATGCTTACCAATATCCCTCAGGAAACTAAGTACATCCATTTCACCAATCCAGTCCAGGTTATTTACCACCTCTGCTGAATTAGTACCACAGTCAAAATCGATAAAGCGACTGACCTGGGCCTTTAGCTTATCGACCCAATTAGCAACGATATCGGGGGTATTGAGCTTGCGCTCTTCAGCTTTAAAGGAAGGATCACCGATTAAACCGGTAGCACCACCCACCAGCGCCAATGGTTTATGCCCGGCTTGCTGGAAACGCTTTAGGGTCAATAATGGAACCAGGCTACCTATATGCAGACTGTCCGCAGTGGGGTCAAAGCCACAATAAAGGGTGCGACTCTCACCCGTCAGGTGCTCTTCAAGCTCCTGATCAGCGGTTGTTTGTGCAATTAACCCGCGAGCTCGCAGGTCCGCTATCAACTCTTTACCCTCTATCGACATAATTTCTTTATCACCCACCCTTATGACCACTTTTCTGGATATGCATTTCTATGCAAAATATCTACGCACTATCAAGGCATCAAACCCTGATTGATAATCAGCCTGAAAAGCCTCAATATGCGCCCGTAATGAGCGCGCACGATACCGCAACTCGTTACAAATGCAAACTTTGGATAGTAGAGGCAATGTAGAAACAACGCAGCAACAATAGTGAATCGGCTCTCAACTTTATAGAGACTACCTTGCCAAATGCAGGGATTTCACTATTTTTTGTTATACTCCCAGCAGTTAGGGCGCACTACTAGAAATCATACTAAGAACAGAAAAGCCAGATATGCAGCCAAAAGCAAGAAAACAGAAGCAGCCAGTTAGCCAGACTGTGGCCGAATACCCCCGCAAGCATCTCGCTATCGCAAGTGCTGCCATAGCGGTGGTCTTTCTGTCCCTACTATTAATACCCGGTGAAAGCGCTGAAGCCACTCGCGTTAGCATGCCGGTAGACCTTAATCTGGAAGCCAAAAATACCCGCACTCAGGCACCCGCCAAAAACCCTGAACTCCCCTGGAAAGAAGTTGTGATTCGTAGCGGCGACAACTTATCCAAGATATTTCAACGGGCGTCGCTCTCAGCCGCTGATGTTTATGACATTGTCAGCAACAGCAAAGATTCAAAGCAACTACTTAAACTACATCCCGGCCAAAAAATGGCCCTGCAGGTAAATAATGAAGGCGAACTGCAAGCCCTGAAACATATTCACAACCTGCTTGAAACAACCCTCTACCAGCGCGAAGATAATAAGTTTGTCACCACTCATATTCGCAGAGAACCAGAAGTACGCCAGAATTACAGCAGCGCAGTCATCACTTCTTCACTCTATCGATCGGCACAAAATGTTGGCCTGTCACAGAACTTGATTATGGAATTATCGGACATTTTTGGCGGTGTTATCGATTTTGTTTACGATGTGCGCGCAGGTGACAATTTCATGATTCTTTATGAAGAAAACTTTCTTGATGATGTAAAAACTGGCAACGGCCCCATTCTCGCCGCTCAATTTATTAACCGCGGAGAAATCTATACCGCCTATCGTTATGTTCATGATGACAGCAGCGTGGGTTACTACAACAAAGATGGCGTCAGCATGCGAAAAGCTTTTTTACGGGCCCCACTGGATTTCACTCGCATTAGTTCCGGCTTTAATATGAGACGCCTGCACCCGGTTTTCAAAACCACCAAACCTCATCGCGGTACTGACTATGCAGCTTCACGAGGCACTCCAGTTTATGCAGCTGGCGATGGTCGGGTCGACAAAGCGGGCTACAGTAAAGCCAACGGTAATTACGTTTTTATCAACCACGGCACCAAATATACGACCAAGTATTTGCACTTACATAAGCGCGGCGTACGTAAAGGGCAAAAGGTTAAGCAGAAACAAATTATTGGCTGGGTAGGCTCAACCGGTTATGCAACAGGCCCACACCTTCACTATGAATTTTTAGTTAATGGTGTACACCGCAATCCGCGCACCATTTTGAAAAAACTGCCTAAAGCAAAAAGTATTGACAGCAAAGATAAAGAAGCCTTCCTAGCTCAAATTGGTGGTTTGCAAATGCAGCTTGCGGCTTATAATAATCACCGCAGTTTAGCCAAAACCGATCAACTGACTGGCAGCTCAACGCTTTAATGAGTAGCGACAAGGCATCTTCCTCTAACTTATATATTGGCCTGATGTCCGGCACCAGTCTGGACAGTATTGATGCCGTCGTTATTGATCTTAGCAATCAAAAATTTCAGTTAATTGACTCCCTTGATTATAAAATTCCCGAAGATTTACGACAGCAATTAATTTCACTCTGCCTGCCTGGCGACAATGAAATTGACCGTATGGGCGAGGCAGATCGTGCACTGGGCAAGGAACTTGCCAAAGCCACAAAAACTCTATTAGAGCAGAGCCATATCCATGCAGCGGATATTGTTGCGATTGGCTGCCACGGACAAACCATTCGCCACAGGCCTAAACTGGCAAACCCTTTTACGTTACAGGTAGGTGACCCTAATACGATTGCTTATGAAACAGGCATCACTACAGTTACCGATTTTCGGCGAAAAGATATGGCAGCGGGTGGCCAAGGGGCTCCATTGGCGCCAGCATTTCACCAAGCCGCTTTTGCATCAAGTAAACATAATCGCGCAATTATCAATATTGGCGGAATGGCCAATATTACTTACCTGGGCAGCAACGGTGACAACCTGGGGTTTGATATCGGCCCGGGTAATATTTTGATGGATAGCTGGATCAAGAAAAATCAGCAAAAAAATTACGACAATAATGGTGAGTGGGCAAAAAGTGGCAAGATTAATCAAGCACTACTAACTCAACTAATGACTCATCCTTATCTAAAACAACCCTTACCAAAGAGCACTGGGCGTGAAGATTTTAATCTGGCCTGGCTAGAAAAAAACACCAGTTCTTTGACATTATCCACACAGGATATTCAGGCGACGCTACTGGAATTTACCGCACAAACTATTAACAATGAAATAGAAAATCTACCAGCGGCGGTTAATGAAATCTATATATGTGGTGGCGGTGCCTACAATACCCAACTGATGTTAAGACTTGAGAGCCTGGCGCACCCGAAACTAATAGCGAACTCTTCACAATTAGGTATCCCCGCAGAGTGGGTAGAAGCTGCGGCCTTTGCCTGGCTGGCAAAAAAAACCATGGAAAGAAAGCATGCTAATTTGGTCAATGCAACCGGCGCCAGGGAAACGGTTATTCTAGGGGCGGTATATTACGTTTAAAAGTAAACGTAATTTTCCTGGCTCATTAAGCGGCACTCTTCCGCGGGGCCAACAAATAGTAAAGTTCTTCAGAGGTATGCACCTCTATCTCGGCAAAATATTTAGGGGCGTTATCTTGCGCCTGTGCGGGAATAAAGGTTTGTGCCTGAAGAACAAAAGACATCAAGGAAAAGCTCAATAGGATTAACTTTAAGCATGGCATTTCCTTGATTTGGAAGAGGAGGGTTAAACAGAGAAGGAAGCACCACAACCGCAAGTGGTATCAGCATTAGGGTTATTAATCACAAAACGGGAACCACCCAACCCCTCTTCATAATCAACCTCAGCACCCACCAAATATTGATAACTCATCGGATCAACAAGGGCGGTTACACCCTCTACCTCAACGGTAGTATCGTCATCGGCCACAATCTCATCAAGGGTAAATCCATAAGAAAAACCCGAACAACCACCGCCAGTCACAAATACACGCAACTTAAGCTCGTCGTTAGCCTCTTCCTCAACAAGGTTTTTAACCTTATTAATCGCTTTGTCTGTCAAAATCAGCGCCTGTGGGGTGTACATCTCTGCGGCTGACATAAATTTACCTCTGAATAACGATTACCTGACCTGATTATAAAAGCCAGACTATTACAGTCAACTATTGTACCGCAACCTCTAACCTGTCTGTTGATTATTACCGGAGATAGACTCTACACCGGCCACCTTCTTATCCGCACCGGCATACACTAAATTACCGTTAAGCTGGGCGCCTTTTACCATCTCAATCAAGTTATAATGCACATTGCCATCCACATTGGCCTTGGCGGCTAATTCCACATGATCACTGCAATGCACATCACCTTTGACGTGGCCATTAATAATCACTTTGGGAGCATGGATCTGCCCCTCTACCCGACCACCCGCTACGATGCGTACAATGGCCTTAGTATCACTACTTGCATGGATATCACCTCGGACCAAGCCCTGAATTTCAAGGTCACCGGTAAATTTTATTTCACCGATAATTTCCGAGTCTTTGGAAATTAAGGTCGTTGAATTGCCGCTTTGAAATGCCATTTTATTGCCCTTGATTAGAAGTTATTTTTGAACAATCCAGCCATACTGCTTATCGACAGTCACGGGTTTGGGTGAGGTCGCCTTAGCTACAATATCAATCCGCTCCGGCGTAAACCCTTCCGGGATAATCAATTCACCATCAATATACTGGAAATATTTAAAGCGCAATTTAAGCTGTTTATCCACCTGCTCCGATAAAATATCCAGAGGCAATATATCCTCTACACCGCCGCGCTTACCAACAATACTTACCCTCACAGTACCTTTTAACACGGTATGCTTTAAAGCGAGTTGCTGCAACACTAACTTATACTGAAAACGATTAGGGGCACTACCTGGATAAACATCCCAACTGCGAATACCCAAACCTCGCTCGCGCTCAGTCGGCGCCATTAAACCTTTATAGAAGTTAATTTCTTCATTTAATTGGTTAATGGTCTCCTTATGCTCACTCACCGTTGTGCGCACTTCGTTGACTGCTTTTCTATCTATATCAGAACCGAGCCGGGCGTTGGTCAACTGTTGACTGGCATCCTGGTATTTCGCCTCAGACAAGGATAACTGCTGTACCACTTTTTTATGATCAGCTGACAGCTTCAGGTAATCCGCCTGCAGGGACTGCCCGCCATACCAGTAAGCCAGCTGGGCAATTGCCACGGCGATAAGAATAAAGCTGGCGATGATGGTACGTCGCCGTGCAGGCCTATGCTGCACGACAATAGAGCGATACTGTTTGCTGCCGGTCACTTCAGTCATAGTGGTTTTTAAATCCCTAGGGCATCAGTGCTACGGTGTTTAGGCCAGCAGATTCATCCAGCCCAAGCATAATATTCATATTCTGGATCGCTTGACCGGATGCGCCTTTGACTAAATTATCGATCACAGACAGCACCACAATCGTGTCGCGGTTTTGCGGACGATGAATCGCAAGCCGGCAATGGTTGGCACCTTTTACGCTACGGGTTTGTGGATGACTGCCTACTGGTAAGACATCAACAAAAGGTTCGTCGGCAAAGCGTTCTTCGTATAACGATTGAATTTCTTCTAACGATACTGCGCTATCGACTAGCTCGGCATAGATAGTAGAGTGCATACCTCTAACCATGGGCACTAAGTGCGGAGCAAAGGTTAGTTGCACATCTTTACCACTGATATCATTTAGGCCCTGTTCAATTTCAGGTAGGTGACGATGACCAGGAATAGCATAGGCTTTATAACTATCACTCACTTCCGCATAGAGATTATCAATTTTTGCCTGACGACCTGCACCACTCACACCGGAAGCGGCATTGGCAATCAAACGCTGATCATCAACCAACTGATTTTCTAATAAAGGCAGCAAACCCAATTGCACCGAGGTTGGGTAGCAACCGGGGCAGGCAACTAGCTGAGCGTCTTTTATGGCGGCACGATTAAATTCTGGCAGGCCGTAAACGGCATCTGCCAATAACTCGGGGCAAGCGTGGGGCTCGCCATACCATTGCGACCACAACTCATGATCACGGATTCTAAAGTCAGCCGACAAGTCGACTACACGGGTATCTAACGCCAATAGCTCAGGCATCATATTCATAGCAACATTATGCGGCGTGGCAAAAAACACCACATCACATTGTGCCAATACAGCGGGATCGGGATGAGAGAAGCGAATATCAAGGTGACCGCGCAGGCTGGGGTATAGCTCATCAACTCGCACACCCTCTTCCGCACGGGAGGTGATTGCAACCACCTCCGCTTCGGGGTGATTGACCAGCATCCGCAATAACTCGACACCGGTATACCCGGTACCCCCTACAATACCTACCTTAACCACTGCTATACCCACCATTTCCAGATTGAATAGAAAGCCCGCCTAACAAGCCCTCAAGATACGTTATAATAAAGCAATCAAAAAACAATCGTAAGCTATTGATCACAATACCTTAGCAAGCGGCCGGGAATACCTTCACAGTTTATGCAATATCACTGGTTTCGTGACACTCGCCACCGTCTGGCGAACGCCAATTCTCTTATTCACCTATCTATTTTGGGTGTGCTATCGGGTATTTCATGCTCGCTGGTGATTTTGCTATTTCGTTATCTGATTGAGACCCCCTCTTCACTCTGGCTTCCCGGTGGCGATCCGGATAATTTTGAAGACCTCCCCCCCTGGCTGCATTTTGCCCTGCCCTTGGCTGGCGCTGTATTTTTAGGGTTTATCCTTAGAAAAATGGCGGCATCAGACACTAGAACCGGTATTGTGCATGCACTTACCCGCCTTCATATCGACCATGGCCACTTACCCCTGAAGAATGCCCTGGTGCAGTTTTTTGGCGGTGCGCTGGCGATAATGACGGGGCAATCTGGAGGCAGAGAAGGCCCGGCTATCCATTTGGGGGCGGCTACCAATAGCCTGATTGGACAAAAGCTGCGCTTACCGAATAACAGTATCCGTATGCTGGTGGGCTGCGGCACCTCGGCAGCCATCGCCGCCTCATTTAACACGCCCATCGCTGGTGTTATCTTCGCCATGGAAGTCATTATGATGGAATATACCGTGGCAGGGTTTATTCCTGTGATGCTGTCAGCCATTACAGGCACGGTGATGAGCCGAGCCATATTTGGCGGCGATCCAATTTTTGATATTCCCGCTCTAGAGATGGCTTCGCTTTGGGAAGTGCCTTTTATTGCTTTTCTTGGCCTGGTAATTGGCAGCTGCGCCGCGCTATTTATGAAAGTACTTAGCTTTAGTTTGCGCTATGCCGACAAGCCTATTCTGCACCGCTTTACCATAGCCGGGTTTGTTACCGGCTGCTGTGCCCTGATGGTACCCGAAATTATGGGGATCGGTTATGACAGCTTAAATGCTGCCCTGAATAGCGAACTCACCCTAACAATTATGTTTGCTTTGATTGTGGCCAAGATTATTGCCACTGCCGTCAGTACCGGTATGGGCATGCCTATTGGCTTAATTGGTCCCAATATTTTAATCGGAGCCTGTATTGGCAGCCTTCTGGGAGGCCTGGGGGCTTATATATTTCCAGAGTTAGCGTCACAGCGCAGCTTCTATGTACTGCTGGGCATGGGCGCAATGATGGGTGCTGTATTGAACGCGCCATTGGCCGCATTAATGGCGCTGCTGGAATTAAGCAACAATACCGCTATGATTTTCCCCGGTATGTTAGCCATCACCGTAGCAACATTGACCAATAGTGAGATCTTCAAACAACGCTCCGCCCACCAGACAGTTTTTTCCCAGCTTAAGCAACTACTACCTACTGACCCTGTAAGTCTCGCACTACAAAGAACCAGTGTTGCCAGCTTAATGCAGCGCAATATAGCCACATCCATGAATCGAGTGTCAGGCCAAGAAGCACTGGAATTATCAGCCAAACCGTATCGCTGGTATATCATTGGCAATAGTGATGACACTTTGCTGCTTAGCCACGGTGATGATTTAAGAGAACATATTGAGAACACCTTAAAGCAAGAGCGTCAAAACCTGATAGATTTAACCGGCCCACATACAGAACCGGTGATTGAGCTGAATATTCAGGCCACGCTACGAGAAGCGCTAACGCTAATGAACCAGCATGACGTCGATATACTCTATGTAGCAGGCTATCGCGCAGGCAGGGAGTCCGTCTTTAGCGGCCCCGATAGCGGTATCATTACCCGCAGCGATATTGAGAAACACAACAACACCCCACAATTCTTTTAGCGGTAAAGATAATTATGCTCTGGGTTAAAGCTTTTCATATTATTTCTATTGTCTGCTGGTTTGCCGGTATTTTTTACCTGCCACGGCTATTTGTTTACCACGCCATGGCCGAGGATAAAGCCACTCGCGAACACCTAAAAGTGATGGAGCACAAGCTATACCGGTTTATGTCCATATTCGCGGTAACCAGCGTAGTACTAGGAGTATGGCTGTTAAGTTACAATTGGGACTATTATTGGCAATCCCTGTGGTTCATTATCAAGCTAATCCTGGTGCTGGGACTGATTGCCTACCATCTGGTGTGTGGCAACTACGTTAAGCGCCTGGCCGATGATAGCGACCAACACGGTCATGTGTTTTATCGCTGGTTTAATGAGTTGCCTGTTTTCATATTATTTGCTGTAGTGATATTGGTGGTGGTAAAACCTTTTTAGCTCAATTTCCTTAGGGAGAGTAGCTATGTCCGACATCATAACTGACACACCGGTAGTCATGAGCATTACCGGCCACGATCCCAGCGGAGGTGGCGGCATATCCGCTGATATCGAGACCCTGTCCAGCCTCGGCTGCCACTGCACGCCAATTGTTAGCCAACTTGTAGCCCGCGACACCCACTCCCTAAAAGACCTTATAGTGACTGATACAGGTCTGTTGATTGAGCAAATTCGAGCACTGCTAGAAGACATACCGATCAATCTGCTGAATATTGGGTCAGTAGGCAGCATTGGCCATATTGAGGCGATACACACTATTCTCAATGACTACCCCTACATTCCGGTGATTTTTCACCCCAGGCTAAGTGGCGCCGAAGGCGATATGGGCAGCGCCATGGCGACCTTGTTACTACCCCAATCCAAAGTCGCTGTACTGAGCAAAGAGGATGCCCTTAGCCTGGCCCCTGGTGCCGACACACTATCAGCCGGTGCTCAGGAGTTATTGGAATATGGCAGCGAAAACCTGCTAATTATTGGCGACGACAGCTCCACCAATACCATCGGCCATCACTGGTTCGCACAAAGCGGCCATAGCCGGCAATACCAATGGCAACGCTTACCAAACATTTACTATGGAGCTAACAGTACACTTTGTGCAGCACTGAGTGCTTATCTGGCTCATGGATTAAGCCTGGCAGAGTCTATTCAGCAGGCGCAGCAGTTTTGTTGGCAGTCACTGCAACAGGGCCGTCGCATTGGTATGGGGAAATTACTACCTAATAGAATGCACTGGAGCGGCAAATAAGAATATAATCTCCCTCCCTTAACATTAATTGTAGCTTTTATCATGACCTCATCTGAACAACTGTTTGAACAAGCCAAGCAATTTATTCCCGGCGGTGTTAATTCACCGGTGCGTGCTTTTCGCGCAGTGGGTGGCACCCCCGTTTTTATTGATCGAGCCAAAGGGGCTTACTTATACGACAGCGAAGGCAAACGTTATATCGATTATGTTTTATCTTGGGGACCAATGATTCTTGGACACGCCCATCCCTCCATCATGGAGGCAGTGATTGAAAAATTAAAATTCGGCTTAAGTTTTGGCGCGCCCACCGAAGTAGAAACAGAGTTGGCAAAAGAGATTTGCCGCATCATGCCGAATATGGACCTGGTGCGGATGGTAAGCTCCGGCACCGAAGCAACCATGAGTGCTATTCGTTTGGCTCGCGGCTACACCGGTCGCGATAAAATAATAAAGTTTGAAGGGTGCTACCACGGTCATTCCGACTCTTTATTAATAAAAGCTGGCTCTGGTGCACTAACAATGGGCGTTCCCAGCTCACCCGGAGTACCAGCAGCACTAGCCGATCACACCATCACTTTAACCTATAACGATATTGAAGGATTAAAGCAGGCCTTCAGTGAAATTGGTGAGCAAGTTGCAGGGGTTATCGTTGAGCCCGTTGTTGGCAATATGAATTGCGTTCCACCAATACCCGGGTTTTTACAAGAAATAAGAAAACAGTGTGATCAATATGGTAGTGTTTTTATTATCGACGAAGTAATGACTGGTTTTCGCATAGGTTTAACCGGCGCGCAAGGTTATTATAATATTGAAGCAGATTTAACCACACTTGGAAAAGTCATTGGCGGCGGGATGCCGGTGGGTGCCTTTGGTGGTAAGCGTGAAATTATGGAGCAGGTTGCGCCGCTCGGCCCAATCTATCAAGCGGGCACTTTATCGGGCAACCCTGTCGCAATGGCAGCAGGTCTTGCACAGCTGGCCGCCATTCAAGTGGATAATTTTTACCAACCTATATTTGATAAAACAACTGCGCTGACACAAGGTTTAGAAAAAGCGGCCAGCGATGCAGGCATTCCTTTTACTACCAATCATGTCGGCACTATGTTCGGCGGTTTCTTTACCGAAGAGGAGACAATCACTAATTATCAACAAGTGATGAATTGCAATAACGATCATTTCAATAAATTTTTTCATGGCTTATTGGACGCAGGTGTTTATTTAGCTCCAGCTTCTTATGAGGCTGGCTTTACGTCGGCGGCGCATACTGATAGCGATATTCAATACACATTAGAAGCTGCAAAGAAAGTTTTTTCTCAGTTTTAAACTCCCGTCCGTCGTCCCCGCGCAGGCGGGGACCCAGGTACCACTACTGGATTCCCGCCTAAGCGGGAATGACAAAATTGATGAGATAAAAGGAAACACAATGAGCAAATCTTTACACCGAGGCGCCTGCCCCAACACCCGTATGCGGAGAATGCGCAGCGATGATTTTTCTCGCCGCATGATGCGCGAGACGGTTTTGACGGCGAATGATTTAATTTATCCGGTTTTTGTTTTGGAAGGAAAAAACCAAAAAGAACCGATTGCCTCCATGCCCGGCATTGAACGCCTTAGTATCGATTTATTAGTAGAAGAAGCGAAGCTATTAAATACTTTAGGCGTTCCTGCTATTGCGCTTTTCCCGGTGACGCCAGCCAGTGCAAAATCAGAATTTGCGGAAGAGGCATATAACGCAGACGGTTTAGCGCAACGTGCAGTGAAAGCGATTAAAGATGCCGTACCGGAAATTGGCGTGATTACTGATGTTGCTTTAGATCCATTTACCGTTCACGGCCAGGATGGCATTCTCGATAGCAACGGCTACGTTTTAAATGACCGCACGGTTGAAACTTTAGTTAAGCAAGCTGTTTCTCATGCAGAGGCTGGTGTCGATATTGTTGCACCATCGGATATGATGGACGGTCGTATCGGCGCGGTAAGAGATGCACTTGAACAAACCAATTTTGTGAATACAAAAATTCTCGCCTACTCTGCAAAATATGCCTCCAGTTATTATGGTCCTTTTCGAGATGCCGTAGGTTCTGCGGGCAATTTAAAAGGTGCTGATAAATATAGTTACCAAATGGACCCAGCTAATAGCGATGAAGCACTGCATGAGTGCGCCCTCGACCTTGAGGAAGGTGCCGATATGATTATGGTAAAACCCGGCATGCCCTATTTGGATATTGTTCGTCGGGTAAAGGATGAATTGGCGGCACCTACTTTTGTCTATCAAGTTAGCGGTGAATATGCGATGCATATTGCCGCTTTCCAGAACGGCTGGCTGGATAAAGAGCCAGTGATGATGGAGTCGTTGCTAGCTTTTAAACGTGCCGGAGCTGACGGCATTCTCACTTACTTTGCCAAGGATGTCGCAAAACTCCTGGCGCGTTAATATTTTTTCCTGACAACTCCCAGTAAAAAAATGGTTTTCTGCTAGACTTTGGCTAAACATTTAGCACTACCATTATCAGGGGATTTTTCCAGCATGAAAAAAATACTTACTCTTGGTGCCGCTCT
The DNA here is from genome assembly GCA_024226635.1 of Oceanicoccus sp. Taxonomy (GTDB): domain Bacteria; phylum Pseudomonadota; class Gammaproteobacteria; order Pseudomonadales; family Dasaniaceae; genus Oceanicoccus. The sequence continues at coordinate 14,372 of JAAELM010000288.1, forward strand.
TATGCTACCGGCACTTGTTCAGGCAGATACCATCGGTTTTGAAGTCGGCGCCAGCGTTTGGAACCAGAACTATGAGGGCGCAGTACAATCAGGACCTAATTCTCTGGACGTTGAACAAACTCTGGGACTGGAAGACAAAACAAACAATAGTTTTTATATCTTAATTGAGCACCCAATCCCGCTTATCCCCAATGTAATGCTTGCCAAAACCGAGATGGATATCGAAGAGACTGCCACGATTGAAGGCGAGTTTGTTTTTGATGGCATCATCTACCCCGCCAATGCTGATATCACAACAAATTCTGACCTTAGCCATACTGATTTAACACTCTACTATGAGCTGCTGGATAACTGGGTAAATTTTGATGTTGGTATCACTGTGCGCCAATTTGATGAAGGGATAACCCTGACAGGCGAGACAATAGTAGGAACAGAAACTGCGACCGAAGAATTTGACGATACATTACCCATGCTTTATGTCGCTGCAAAATTTGATCTTCCGCTTACCGGTCTTTATGCAGGCGGTGATCTTAACGCTCTTGCTTTCGACGGTGACTCATTGATCGATTATAAAGTGAATATCGGCTATGAAACTTCGTACGGACTGGGTGCAGAAATTGGCTTCCGCTCTTTTGACCTGGACTATGAAGATAGCGGCGATGAGAGAGCTGACGTCACTATTGATGGTGGCTACGCCAGTATTTTTTACCACTTCTAGAACACTTCTATGATCATGGTCGTGTGCTAGCACGGCCATGACCTTTTCATTATTCGTCCATCAAATGCCCAAGCTTGCCAGCTTTAGTTGCCAGGTACTTGGCGTTATGGGGATTTTGTCCCGTCTGTAGCGGCAAGCGTTCAACCACATCCACTCCCTGATCGGTTAAGGCTTTTACTTTGCGAGGGTTATTCGTCATCAAACGAACCTGTTTGATCTTAAGGTGCTCCAGCATCACTTTACAGATACCGTAATCACGCATATCTGCACCAAAACCTAACTGCTCATTGGCCTCTACCGTATCGGCACCTTGATCCTGTAATTTGTAGGCTTTGATTTTATTCAACAGACCAATACCGCGGCCTTCCTGGCGAAGATACAACAAGGCGCCACGGCCCTCATCGGCAATCGCTTTGAGCGCAGCTTGTAGTTGGGCACCACAGTCACAACGAAGGCTAAATAAGGCATCGCCAGTTAAGCACTCGGAATGAACTCGAGCCAGCACAGGCTCGCCGCTACCCACATCCCCCATGCTGAGAATCAAGTGCTCTTTATCGTTAACATTATCCTCATAACCATGCATGTCAAAGACACCCCATGCGGTGGGTAATTTAGAGGATTCAACATAACTAACGGCCACACATATCTCCTGGGACAAGGCTTAATTACAGCGGGCGCACATTCTATCAGCAGTCGCGCAGGGTTGCTAACTCCTTATAGACAGGCTTAATGGGGAAAGATTGGCTAAACACCCATCCATTAAAGGGTTTATGCCGGGCGCTGGCCCGATAAATGAGGCTTATCGCCATCTTGAGTGGGCAGCCCTAAATGAGCCACGGCACCGGGGCCGCTACCAATAGATTTAGCACCACGGATACCTTGGGTGACATAAGCTTTGGCCAAGCTGAGCGCCTCCTTAAAACTATGACCCTGAGACAAGGCTGCAGCAATCGCTGCGGAGAGGACGCAGCCGCCACCACGATTGTTGACCCCGGGTGCGCCTTCGACCGTTACCCAAATAGTTTCAGTACCCTCTGCCCAATAATCATAGCGCTGGCCATTATCACCAAATTTAGCACCGGTAACTAACACTGACCGAGTACCCGAAGCCATCAGGCTTGCAGCCGCAGCTTCCATTTCCTCGAAGGTGGTAATTGCGGCATCGGTTAATGCCGCCGCCTCTTCAACATTCACGACTAGCAAATCAACCCTTGGCAGCAGACTGGAGCGAAGCAGGTCACCCGCCTCGGCCAGCAAGTGCTCGCCACTGGCTTCCAACTCCAGGTCATAAACCACATAACCCTGGTAATCATCAAAATATTTTACCACGGTCTCTACAATATCCAGATTAGGGAGGATGCCAACTTTGATCACATCTGCAGGCATATCACTATCTAACGCATTGATTTGTGCGACTACAGATTTGCGCTCTGTAGCCACAGAATAGCCAGCCGCAAATGAATTCTGTGCAGTGATAGCCGTGATAACGGAGCAGCCACAGGCACCAAAATCATGATAGGTTTTTAAATCGGATTGTATTCCAGTGCCACCGCAGGAATCAGAACCGGAAATACTCCATACCACGGGGATTTTATTATTTTTTGTATCGATCATATCTCTCACTATAGGTGTTCTTTTCAATCATTCAGATTACATTAAGTAATACTAAATTTACAGTAATTCAAGCCCTGCCACATAAACCAGACCTTGCAAAATAATCAATGCATAAATACCTGCCAGCACATCATCGATCATAATCCCTAAGCCCGACTCCATATTTTTGTCGAATATTTTAATCGGCCAGGGCTTCCAGATATCAAACAATCGAAACAAGGCAAAACCTACCACCAGCCAGATAAAGCCCGCCGGCGCTGCAAACATAGTAATCCAAAAACCAACAAACTCATCCCAGACAATACCCGGATGGTCATGGACTCCCAAGTCATCGGCCGTTTTACCACATAAATAAATACCAATGATAAACGCCACCACCACCACAACGGCATAAGCCATCAAAGGAAGTGAGCTAAGTAATAAATACAGAGGGATGGCCATCAGGGTTCCGAAGGTACCGGGGGCTTTGGCCGCCAAACCACTACCAAAGCCAAAGGCCAGGCAATGTATTGGATTAGTCAGAATACTTTTTGCGTTTAGTGCATTAGCCATTGTTTATTCGCTATGATTAAAATGTTGGTAGCCCGCAAGATCAATAGCCATAGGATTGCCCTCACCATCAACACACTGAACACCACTACCTGGCACTATAGTTCCCACCTCAGTGATGCGCAGCGAAAACTGCTGGTCCAAAGCCTTTAACTGGGCCAAATTTTCCTGAGGAACTGTAAAACATAATTCATAGTCATCACCCCCAGTTAATGCATATGTCAGTGCCTGCGGTTTTTCTACTAGCTGGCTGATGACTGCTGATAGTGGCAGCTGATCTGCATTAATAACAGCCGCCACGTTGGATGCTTTGGCAATATGACCAAGATCTGCCAATAAACCATCTGAAATATCAATAGCGGCATTGGCAATACCTAATAATGCCTGCCCGATATCGACTCTTGCTGCTGGCGTATAAAACCGCTGCAATAAATACTCACGCTGCTGACCATCAACCGCTAATCGATCTTCAATGACCGCTAAAGCCGCCGCTGCATCGCCCACTGTACCTGTCACACAAATAACATCGCCCGGCTGAGCTGTCGATCGTTTTAATACGGACCCAGCAGGCACACTGCCATGAACCTGCAAAGTTAAGGTCAATGGCCCTTGCGTGGTATCGCCGCCAATTAAAGGGATTTTGTACTGCTCGGCGGCAAAACGTAGCCCGCGACTAAATCCATCTAACCAATTCGTATCGACCGAGGGCATCGTCAACGCCAGTGTAAAAGCCATTGGCTTAGCGCCCATTGCAGCCAGGTCACTAACCGAAACAGCCAAAGCGCGCTGAGCTAGCTGATAAGGATTGGCATCTTCAGGAAAGTGACGGCCTGACGCCAGAGTATCAATAGACAGCGCCAGTTGTTGATCCGCAGGAAGGGAAAGTAAAGCGCAGTCATCGCCGACACTCAGTGCCACTGAAGATGATTGAACACCACCATCAATGCCGGAAAAGTAACGGGCGATAAGATCAAACTCTGTTAGTTGCCCGGTGTTACTCATCATGCTGTGATTAGCGATCCGCGTTGATTTCGATAGCGCGTACATCTTGTGCCAGTTTATCTAATACGCCATTAATATATTTATGACCATCAGTGGCGCCAAACTTTTTGGCCAGAGATACTGCTTCGTTAATAACGACTTTATAGGGGATATCAATACGCTTTACCAATTCATAACTTCCCAAACGTAGTAGCGCCAGTTCGATAGGATCTAATTCTTCAATAACGCGATCAAGGTTTGGGGTAAAAGCCTGCTCCAACTCTTCCAAATTTGCTGGAATGTGATGAATAATATCGTGAAAATACTCCACATCCACTTTGGAAAAATCATAATCCGCTAAAAACTGTAACTCAATATCCGCCACGGCGTCTTTTGTCATCTGCCATTGATATAAAGCCTGCATGCCATAATGGCGCGCTTTGCGGCGAGCAGCTGGATTAAACTCTTGTTTCTCAGACACGTTTTTACTCACACTATTTATCCAGGTTCAGGCTGCCAATCACACAAAGCATTTCCAATACACAAGCGGCAGATTCTTCGCCTTTGTTTTCAGAGTTCTCGCCCACACCACAACGTTCCAGTGCTTGCTGTTCGTTATCCACTGTCAGTACACCAAAAGCAATTGGCATACCGGTATCAAGACTGACACGCATTACACCGCTGGAGCACTCACCGGCCACATATTCAAAATGTGGCGTACCGCCGCGAATAACAGCCCCAAGAGTAATAATGGCATCATATTTTTTGCTAGCGGCGACATGCTGGCAAGCCAAGGGTATTTCATAGGCGCCGGGGCACATAATCAATTCGATATTGGCTTCTTCAATACCGTTTTCGGTTAAGTGCTTTTTGGCACCGGCCAATAAATTATCAACAATAAATGTATTCCAGCGTGTAACTACGATGGCAATTTTTTTGCCGGCTATAATGGCCGCATCATATTCCGGCGTTTCAATACCTTTCATTCTTCTCTTCCGCTATTCAAGTGCTTTTAATTCAGATTTTTTATTCTGGCAAAATAAAATCAACAATTTCCAGGTCAAAGCCGGAAATTGCATTGTACTTAATGGGTGGCCCCATTAAGCGAAGCTTGCTAACACCAACGTCTCGTACAATTTGCGATCCTAAGCCAATAGTAAGGTAAGCGTTAGAGCTACCATCGGCCACAGCCACAGGTGCAGGCTTTTTACCCATGGCGATATCAACACTGGCCAGGGTTTCTTCAGGATGCTCATCATGGGCAAGCAACACAATAACACCGCTGCCTTCTTCCACGACTTTTTTGATACAGCGTTGAATATTCCAACTCGGTGAATCGCCAGGCTGCGTGCCTAATAAATCACGGATTGATGAGGCCAGGTGCACACGCACCAGCGTGGCTTCATCTTTATTGATAGTGCCTTTTACCAAAGCATGGTGAATATCACCCGCCAATAAATCCTTATAGGTATGCAGGGTAAACTCACCATGATCGGTATTCACTTTACCTTCACTGACTTTCTCAATAGTTCTTTCATTGATAACACGGTAATGAATCAGGTCTGCAATGGTGCCGATTTTTAGATCATGCTCTTCAGCAAATTTTTCTAATTCCGGGCGGCGGGCCATAGTCCCATCTTCATTCATAATCTCAACAATCGTACCCGAGGCCTCAAAGCCAGCCAGTCTTGCAAGGTCACAACCGGCCTCAGTATGACCCGCACGAGTTAAAACGCCACCTGGTTGCGCCATAATAGGAAATATATGTCCCGGCTGAACAATATCAGCGGGCTTGGCACCGCGAGCAACAGCGGTGCGCACGGTGTGAGCGCGGTCAGCAGCAGAGATACCGGTGGTAACACCTTCAGTGGCTTCAATCGATAAAGTAAAGTTGGTACCAAATTGTGCTCCATTAGCACCACCAACCATCAGCGGCAAATCAATTTGTCGGCAGCGGTCTTCCGTTAGAGTCAAACAGATCAGGCCACGGGCATGCTTGGCCATAAAATTAACATCCTGCGGTTTTACACATTCCGAGGCCATTACAAGATCGCCTTCGTTTTCGCGATCTTCATCGTCCATCAAAATAACCATTTTGCCTAAACGGATATCCTGAATAAGTTCTTCAACTGTATTGAGCGCCATCTTCTACCTCTAAATTATTTACGTGGGCTGGCATCAATGCGCCAATCCTCACCTACCGGAGTAATACTTTCAATGGTTAATCGTTGCTGCTGGGCCATGGTGCTCAGCGGCAATTGTAATAAGGGTCTGGCTTCACTACCCATTAAGGTGGGCGCCATATACACATTAAGCTGGTCGACCAAGCCGGCTGCCATAAAAGCACCGGCTAATGTCGCACCCGCTTCCACCATCACTTCGTTGCATTGTCTTTCAGACAATAGCTGCAAAGCTTTGCTGATATCCACCCTGCCAGTAACGGCGGGTAAGACAATAACCTCGGCACCAGCCTGCTCTAAAGCCTGCCGGGCTTTGGTGTTTTCTGTTGCTGTCATTACTATCGTATTACCGGGCTGCGATAATATTTTTGCATCCACCGGCAAGCGCAAGCTTGAGTCCAACACGACTCTTAATGGCTGCTGCTGCGCCGCTAATAAAGCAGTATCCGGGTCAATGCCCATCTCATCGGCTCGAACCGTCAGGGAGGCTTGATCGGCAATTACCGTATCCACTCCAGAAACTACTGCACAGCTACGGGCGCGCAATCGTTGTACGTCGCTACGAGCGTGTTGGCCTGTAATCCATTGGCTTTCACCGGAATCCATGGCGGTGCGGCCATCAAGGCTCATGGCCAATTTCACTCGCACCCAGCACAAACCTGTTTCCATACGCTTAATAAAACCTGGATTTAAGGCTTTAGCCTCTGCTTCCAGCACGCCCATATCAACAGTGATACCAGCATCTTGTAATCGCTTAATACCATTACCCGACACTAGTGGATTGGGATCAGTCATCGCCACTACTACCCGTGCCACTTTGGCTGCTATCAGCGCTTCGCAGCAAGGCGGTGTTTTGCCGGTATGACTGCAGGGCTCCAATGTGACATAAGCCGTTGCGCCAGTAGCATCACCTGCATCGGCAATGGCATTCACTTCTGCATGGTCTTCACCGGCCCGCAGATGGTAACCACGACCAATAATCTCGCCGTCGCGAACTAACACACAACCGACGCGCGGATTGGGCGAAGTGGTATATAAACCGCCCAGAGCCAAATCGATGGCCAGTTGCATCCATTTGCGATCTTCAAAAAGGGAGCGGTCATCCATTAGCTTAATCGTCGCTACTGGTTTCAGGCTCTTCCGCCAAGCGGTCTATCTCTTCGCGGAATTCGTTTAGATCTTTAAAGTCTCTATAAACTGAAGCAAAACGCACAAAAGCCACCTGATCAAGTAGCTTTAATTGATCCATCACTAGCTCGCCCACTCTGATGGATTCAATTTCTCGCTCACCGGTGGCCTGCAATGAATGCTCAATCTGGCTGACCACCCCTTCAATTTTTTCGATGCTTACCGGGCGCTTTTCCAAAGCACGCAATAAACCGGCACGCATTTTTTCTTCATCAAAAGGCTCACGATTACCGTTTTGCTTGATAATCCGGGGCATTAATAATTCAGCAGTCTCGTAGCTGGTAAAACGCTCGGAGCAAGAGGTACATTCCCGGCGACGACGAACCTGGCCACCCTCGGCTACCAGCCGGGAGTCAATAACCTTGGTATCATCATGGGAACAAAAGGGACAGCGCATGGGCGGCTTGCCTTATTTGGACGGTTAAAGGTGGACGGAAGTCTATCATAGAAGCCACAAAAGGCGGGGCATTCCCGCCCTTTGTGGCTTCAGCACTTTTGGGTTTATTTATAAACAGGAAACCTGCCGCAGATATCCAGTACTTTGGCCTTCACTTCAGGGATAACCTGCTCGCTAGTGCCATTTTCCAGGGATTCCAGCACATCACACATCCAGTTTGTTAGCTCGCGAGTTTCATCTTGTTTAAAACCGCGGGTGGTGATAGCAGGTGTACCTACACGCAAGCCCGATGTCACAAAAGGTGAACGAGGATCGTTAGGTACGGCATTCTTGTTAACAGTGATAAAGGCATCACCCAAGGCCGCATCGGCATCTTTACCGGTATATTCTTTACCGATCAGGTCAACCAGCATTAGGTGGTTTTCAGTACCGCCAGACACAATCTTAATACCACGCTCTATAAAGGTCGCAGCCATCACCTTGGCGTTATCAACAACCTGCTGCTGATAAACCTTAAATTCATCACTGGCGGCTTCTTTAAAGCTAACCGCTTTTGCTGCGATAACGTGCATCAACGGACCGCCCTGGCCACCGGGGAATACCGCTGAGTTGAATTTCTTAGCCAGCTCTTCGTTGTGCTTGGCGATAATAATGCCACCGCGCGGGCCACGAAGGGTTTTGTGAGTGGTTGAGGTCACTACATCGGCAAAGGGCACCGGATTAGGGTAAACACCCGCAGCAACCAGACCGGCAATGTGAGCCATATCTACCAATAGGTAGGCACCTACTTTATCGGCAATCTCGCGGAAGCGAGCCCAGTCAACAATACCGGAATAGGCAGAGAAACCCGCCACAATCATTTTGGGCTTGTGTTCAAGGGCTAATGCTTCAACCTGATCGTAATCGATCATACCTGTTTCAGGGTTTAGGCCGTACTGAACTGAGTTATAAACCTTACCTGAGAAGTTTGGCTTGGCACCGTGGGTTAGGTGACCACCCGCATCCAGGCTCATACCCAATACGGTATCGCCAGCTTGCAACAGGGCTAAGTAAACGGCGGAGTTCGCCTGGGAGCCAGAGTGTGGCTGAACATTAGCGTAGTCCGCACCAAATAGGGCTTTAACACGCTCAATAGCCAGCTCTTCAGCTTTATCAACATACTCACAACCACCGTAGTAACGCTTGCCGGGATACCCCTCAGCGTACTTGTTAGTCATGGAGGTACCCTGCGCTTCCATTACCCGTGGACTGGTATAGTTTTCAGACGCGATCAACTCAATATGCTGTTCCTGACGCTGGTTTTCTTCCTGAATAGCGGAAAAAATCTCATCGTCAAAACCTTCGACTTGCATATCTTTAGTAAACATTGCTAACCCCTTTTGGTGAATATCGGTAATGTCGTTAAAGGAAACGGATGTGGTTTTTCAAAGGCGCAAATTGTACAGGAATGATGCTTTTTAGGCGAGCGGTTAAAGCAGTGGCAACAATACCAGCGAACACTAACCTGCCGCAGCCTTTCCTGAGGGCTTTTTCGTGGCGGTGCGCCGCTTGCGGAACTTCTTGTAAGCGGGCTTCGCTTTTATATCCTTCAACCCCACCGGCAATACCGATTGGCTCTGCTCAATCAAACTACCAAGGGCAGACTGTAATGGCTGCATAAACCCTTTATAAGTGCCAGCCTTCTGGCTGATAGCATTAAGCTGGGTTTCCCATTGTGCTGTCATATCCGGCAGTGTTGCCACCTCAGGCAAGCTATTGATCAAGCCCTTGCCTGCTGCTGCTGCATAAATTTGTTTGCCCTTGCGCTGTAAAAAACCTCGTTTGAATAGCAATTCAATAATCCCTGCCCGAGTCGCCTCTGTGCCTAAGCCATCGGTCTCTTTAAGCACCTTGCGAATATCAGGGTTTTTAACAAAGCGGCCAACCCCAGTCATTGCCGCCAGTAAGCTAGCATCATCGAAGGGCTTGGGGGGCGTTGTTAGCTTTTCAATCACCTCACCTTTGGCACAGTGGCATGTCGCGCCTTTTTTCAGGTCAGGTAATATCCTATTGATAGCAAGATCAGGCTTCTGCTCCTTTTGACTGTTGCGGGCGGGGTATAGCACTTTCCAACCCGCAAGCACTGACTGCCGAGCCTTGGCGATAAAAAGGCCACCAACAATTTCCAGGTCAATTTGGCTGTCACTGTACTCATGGGCAGGGTAAAACTGCGCTACATATTGCCGTGCTACCAATTCATAAATGTTACGCTCAGCCGAGCTTAGTTTGACCAAAGATGCCTGCCGCGCAGTGGGAATAATGGCATGATGGGCCGATACTTTGCCGTCATTCCAGGCCTTGCTGGTTAAAGCCGTATCACCATCAGCCACAGCCTGATTAAGGCTTTCAGCATTATTAGCGATAGCCGCAAGCACCTCCTCACGATCATCAAAATGCTGCTTGGGTAAGTAGCGACAATCGGAACGCGGGTAAGTTAAAAGCTTATGCCGCTCATACAAACTTTGGCAGCTGTCCAGAACCTGCTTGGCGGACATAGAGAAGCGCTTTGCGGCATCAGTCTGCAATGCAGATAAGTTATAGGGCAAAGGCGGCGGCTGTTTTTTTACTTTGCGCAAGCTTTTAGTCACCGTGGCGGTTTGATCAGTAATCCTGGCTGCAACATTCTCAGCCAGGGCTTTGGCGATAACCCGCCCTTCTTCATCCTGCCATTTTGCACAGGCTTCGCTGGGCTGCCACTTAGCCTTAAAGTGTTCGCCCTGGCTGGTCTCAAGATGGGCAAAGACCTGGTAAAACGGCTTTGCTACAAACTGCTCTATCTCTTTATCCCGGCGCACCACCAAACCCAATAATGGGGTTTGCACCCGCCCTACTGACAAGACGCCTTGGTAGCCGACTTTACGCCCCTGCAGGGTAAGGGCGCGAGTCATATTGATACCATAGAGCCAATCAGCCCTGGAACGGGCCAAAGCGGAGGTAGACAAGGGGGCAAAGGTTTTATTTTCTGCCAGCTGGTTGATAGCCCGGCTAACCGCAGCGGGGTTAAGGTCGCTAATCAGGCAGCGCTGGATGGTTTCTCGTTTGCTGCCTTTAACCTTGAGATGATCGATCACCTGATCGACCAGCAACTGCCCCTCACGGTCCGGGTCACCGGCATGGATGATTTGATCCGCTTGTTTAACCAGCTGCCGCAATACCGACAACTGTTTACGACTGCTGGCTTTGGGTTTTAGCTGCCACTGTTTGGGGACAATGGGCAAATGCTCCAACCGCCACTGTTTATATTTGGCATCGTAGGCATCTGGCTCCACTTGCTCTAATAGATGGCCTACACACCAGCTAACACAATCACCATTGCCCACATAGATACAGCCCTCGGCTTTGCGGTGGGGCTTGGGTAAAACATCCGCTATAGCGCGGCCTAAGCTGGGTTTTTCTGCGATAAATAATCTCATAGCAATATCATCCGTTGAACAGGCATAGCGCAATATACTGTACATAAAAACAGTATTCCAGTTTTTTTCATGTCTTAAACCCAATTTTGCTGCCGGCCCTGTTATCACCTTGATCTACAGCACAAGATTGAGTACCGTGCCCCCCTACTCTAATCACTAGCACCTCGAGTCAGCATCTCGAGTCAGGATTAATACCCTATGGCACAATACGTATACACCATGAACCGCGTGGGCAAAGTCGTTCCACCTAAACGCCAAATTCTTAAAGATATTTCACTGTCCTTTTTCCCCGGCGCCAAGATTGGTGTATTGGGCTTAAACGGTGCCGGTAAATCCACACTGTTGCGTATTATGGCCGGTGTCGATGCAGAGTTTGAAGGTGAAGCCCGACCACAGGCGGGTATTAATGTCGGCTACTTATCACAGGAACCTGAACTTGACCCGAACAAAGATGTGCGTGGCAATGTGGAAGATGGTCTGGGGGAAGTGGTTGCAGCGCAAAAAGAATTGGAAGAAGTCTTTGCCGCTTATGCTGAGGCTGACGCCGACTATGATGCTTTGGGTAAACGCCAAGCCGAGTTAGAAAATATTATTCAGGCGGCAGACTCTGAAAATCTGGATCATAAATTAGAAGTCGCTGCCGATGCATTACGCCTGCCACCCTGGGATGCAGACGTTACTAAACTTTCTGGTGGTGAGCGCCGCCGTGTTGCTCTATGCCGACTGCTGCTTTCTAATCCAGATATGTTATTACTCGACGAGCCCACCAACCATTTGGACGCCGAGTCCGTTCATTGGCTTGAGCAATTCCTTTGCGAATACCCCGGCACCGTAGTGGCTATTACCCACGATCGTTATTTTCTCGACAATGCAGCGGGCTGGATTTTAGAACTGGACCGCGGTCGCGGTATTCCTTATGAAGGCAACTACTCTTCCTGGTTAGAGCAAAAAGAACAACGACTAGAGCGCGAGGCTAAACAGGAAGCCTCGCATCAAAAAACCGTTAAGTCAGAATTAGAATGGGTAAGACAAAACCCCAAAGGGCGTCAGGCCAAAAACAAAGCGCGTATCGCTCGCTTTGAAGAATTACAGTCGCAAGATTTCCAAAGCCGCGCCGAAACTAACGAAATCTATATTCCACCGGGACAACGTCTTGGTGACAAAGTCATTGAAGTTAAAGGGGTGAGTAAGTCCTTTGGCGATGAAATGCTTTATCAAGATTTAAGCTTCAGCGTACCCAAAGGAGCTATCGTCGGCGTTATCGGCGGTAACGGTGCGGGTAAATCTACACTGTTTAAAATTATTGCCGGCATGGAAAAAGCCGATAGCGGCGAAGTTGAACTGGGCGAAACCGTTGACCTGGTTTATGTCGAGCAGTTACGCGATGCGCTTAATGATAGCCAGACCGTATGGGAAGCCGTCTCCGAAGGCCACGACATTCTTAAAATTGGCACTTATGAAATTCCATCAAGAGCCTATATTGGCCGCTTTAACTTTAAAGGCTCAGACCAACAAAAACGCGTAGGCGAATTGTCCGGTGGTGAACGGGGTCGATTACAATTGGCCTGCACCTTAAAGCAAGGCGGCAATGTACTGCTACTCGATGAGCCTTCCAATGACCTGGATGTTGAAACATTACGTGCCCTGGAAGAAGCCCTGATCACTTTCCCGGGCTGCGCCATGATTATCTCTCACGATCGCTGGTTCCTAGACCGCATCTGCACTCATATCCTTGCCTATGAGGGCGATAGCGAAGTGGTATTCTTTGAAGGCAACTACACCGAATACCATGAAGACTTTATTGCCCGTAAAGGTGAGAACGCACTGCCACAGCGAGTCAAATATAAAAAGCTGAAGTAAAGCTGCTATAGTGATTAACATTGAGTCAATAACTAGCAAGATATGGGCATCGCTATGAGCAACGACAATGAGCGCCGCGTTTTTAGCCGTATTGCCTTTAGCAGTGAGATAACACTCAGCCAAGGTGGCCAGCAATGGACGGCCACCCTGATTGACCTGTCACTCAAAGGTTTACTAATTGCCACTCCAGAAAACTGGAATGCCGATACTCGCCAAACAATCGATGCCGCCATCAAACTTAGTGATGAAACGACAATCTCTATGTCATTGAATTGGCGTCATACCGAAGCAGGTCAATCGGGTTTTGAATGCGCCCATATTGATATCGACAGCATTATTCATTTGCGCCGATTGGTGGAATTAAATCTAGGTAATGAAAATTTACTAGAGCGAGAACTTGCTTCACTTGGCAGTGCTCGCTAAGCCGGGGCGTTAGCGAGGTCGCTCTTCAAGTACCGCGTCGCGAGTAAATAATGAGTACAGGCCAGCAGGGTAGCGCCCGTCGCCACAATCAGCAATGCGTATCCCAGCGAGGCTATGCCGTAGGTGCCGGCCATGGCATCGCTCAAAATGCCCACCAGGGTGGGCCCCATCCCCAGCCCTACCAAATTCAGCACGAAAAACAGCATGGCCGAGGCCAGAGCACGCATCCGCACACCCACCATGCTGTGAGTGGTGGCAATGACGGGGCCCAAATACATTGAGCCCAAAAAGATGCTGGCAAAATTC
>JAAELM010000289.1 GCA_024226635.1 Oceanicoccus sp.
AATTGATGGTTGTTTGGATGTATTTTGCGGAAAAGTAAGGGCTGGCTTACAAAGCAACTTCTTATCACCCAAAACGGTACTGACAAATAGACTTTTACTAATACACACCCTTGACCCAACTCTGTAAAAGGCTTTCTTTTTTTGCAAAAAGCCAAAAAACTGCTCCTGTTTGTCCTGGAATAGCATCAAATTACTGTGACAGAATTAAATCATTCTTTTACTTAATTTTATTTCTTAAAGGAGGCTTTTATGAAAAAATTATTAATTAGTTTTGTGTTGAATCACGCCGTTAAGCTGACAACTCTTTGCATCGCTGCATTGATCAGCACAAACGCCTATGCTGAGAGCTGCTCATCGAAATGCACGAAAGCCGGGTATGCCAACAGCCACGTCGACGGCACGGCTCCGTTCTGCAGTGGCGACTGTTATGACGGATCCGGCGATGATCAGGTCGAACCCCACTGGAAAAACGGCACCGGCTACATCTACTGTGCAGGCAGCTGCAGCGACGGCAGCAGTTGCTGGTCGGGCAGCAAGCAATGCATCTGCTGGAACAAGATCGACTGCGCCAGTGCGTGCAGTCACAGCGGGGGAAGCAACGCGGAGTGCACAGTGAGAACGGCCGTGGACCTGACCAATGCCCCGGGCGCCAGTGTTAAAATTATTGGTGCGTGTGACTGGTCCGGTGACCAGGAAGGCGTCCAGGAGTGTTACTGTTTCTACGGTATTTCGTCGGGAGGCCCTGTAATGACGCCAATCATGCAATAGTCGTATGGATGTTTTCGCTTCAGTCGACAACACTCGAACGGGTAAAAAATTTCTGATGGTCTATTGGAGGCCAATGCTCAATACTCAAGTTTTTCTTAAAATAATCTCGCATATAAAACAAAGGAGAAAACTGATTAAATATAGTGGCTAGGCATCTATTATGATACACCACTAAGTAAGGTTAATAAATGGAACGATATGGTGGCGTTTTGGATTAGATTGCCGTTACAAACCTTGCTCTAGGCTATAATGATGGAAACCGTAGATTATTCCTATGAAGCTGCCTATGTATACAAAACTTAACTTTGCGAATGAGTAAAACATTGTCAGACAACCAGCGAACTATCGTTGCATTTGGTGACTCGGTTTCCTGGGGCTGTGTACCCGACAGCGTCAACCTGAAGACCATGATATTTAAGCGTTTCGATCGTGGTATACGCTGGGTCGGCGTATTGCAGTCTGAGCTCGGTCGTAATTACCACGTAATTGAAGAGGCATTGAACGGACGAACAACGGTCTTCGATGATCCACTATTGCCTGGGCGCAATGGCCAAACCTATCTCCTGCCCTGTTTGTTATCACATTATCCTTTGGATCTGGTAATTATCATGCTAGGAACAAATGATCTGAAGCCCCATCTTGGCTTGCAAGCCGCACCAATCGCTAAAGGCATGCGCAACCTCATTAAAGATGTGAAGAACTCGGGCTGCGGATTGAACGGAGTAATCCCGGAAATCCTAGTGATATGCCCACCCTCTATCGTCGAAGGACGCGGTTTATTAGCCAATTCCTTTATTGGCAGCCAAGCCATAGCCGTAGAACTGGCTGAAAACTATAAACAGGTAGCCCAGTTAGAGGACTGTCATTTTTTTAATGCCGGTGATTTTGTGGCGGTTAGCGAGGCTGACGGCATACACCTGGATGCAGAATCAAACAAAATACTTGGGAAAGCGGTGACCAAGAAGGTTATTGATATATTTTCCGGTTAGTTAGTTATATCGAAGGCTTTGTGCCAGTTTATTGAAAGTCCAACTGGGCTTAACCTAATACGATGAAAATTTCTGCACCTAACCAGTCAAAGAAGGCCGCTCCCTCTGGTCGCTGGACTGCGCTGACGCGCGGCCCCTTTTTGAAGCGTTAGCCGTTATGCAAATGAAGACAATACTCCGAAAACATCACTCCAATATTGCCTTAGTGGTTGGAAATGGCATCAATTTATATGGAGCAGCGAAAACAACTAACTCATGGCATGATCTTTTAGTGACACTCGCCAAGAAAAATCTACCATCATCACTTAGGGGTGTTCTTAGCGGTCGGTGTCAACATACTTTTTAGCATCATCTGATTCTTTGTCATAGAAAAACTAGGATTTGGGCGGCTATCCACTCCAGCCAGATTCAACTCCTCCGACGAGCCCATTTATAGCTTTGAACGTCCGCCAGTTAACTTGGGTTCTGCTCCATTTTGCGCAGTACCAATTATTGATAGTATGAATAGGTTTATCAATAGTTGCGGTCAACGCTGCTCTCATGAGTAGGCAAATGCACAACTCCTTTTGCTGTCTGTCATCCCCAATTTACCTCCCGCAATT
>JAAELM010000290.1 GCA_024226635.1 Oceanicoccus sp.
CAACTCCGTTACTTGAGGTGTATAGCGCGCATCAGGGGGTGCAGGTCACTGCGGAACACAGCTTGCATTATTTCAACGCCGTCACGGGGGGGCAGGTGAGCAATCTCAGCCTCAACGACCTTCGGGTAGTAAGTCTAATGATGAAACAACGCCAGACAACGAGCTGGAAGATCTATCAACAGGCACAAACGCTAATGACGGCCTAGAGTTTTCATTATCAAAAGCTGGCCGTATTAGATGGATGGAAGGTGGTAACAACTTAGTTATAGGGACTAACGCCGGTGAGTTTATAGTTAATGGCTCACAGGGAATTATTACGCCAGATGATATTTTCGTTGCTCAACAAAGCGCAGAGGGTGGCGACGCGGTCAATAGTACGCTTGTCGGCAGTATGGTTATGTTTATTTCAGGTGATGGACGAAAGCTTTTAGCTATACGCTACCAAGAAGACCAGAACCAATGGAGAGCAAATGAAATTAGCTTTACCGCTGAAAACCTAACACAAAACAGAAAGATTATTAATATAGCTTATGCGCGTAACCCTGAGAGTATTATCTGGTGTTTATTGGATGATGGCACATTG